>NZ_RZQG01000841.1:0-2547 GCF_003998635.1 Mesorhizobium sp. M7D.F.Ca.US.004.03.1.1 | reverse complement strand
GGTCAGTGCCGTCCAATGGGTGTCGTTGTGGTCGATGATCGCTTGCGGGCTGGTCAGCCTGCCGGCATTGGCGGCGATCGCCGCGTAGTGGTTCCTGTTTGCCTCGCTCTGCGTGCTCGCCATGATGATCTCCCTGGTTACGGATCGCGGGCTGCGCGACCTTCCAAAGCCAAGGACGAACGGGCGGACAAGAAAGATACGTCGGAGCCCTGATTTTCTGTCTCTGCCTCACCCCACCGGCGCATAGCTGTTGACCACCATGCCGCAGGCATAGGCCTTCGAGCCGAGCAGCGCCAAGTTTTGGAAACCGCCCTGGTCGAAGATGCGGCGTCCGGCACCCAGCACCGCCGGATTGATGAACAGCTGGAACTCGTCGACCAACCCGGCCGCGATCAGCGCCGAGGCGAACCCGGCGCCGCCGAACACCGCCATGTCGCCACCCTCGCCCGCCTTCAGCGCATTGACCTCGCGCGGCAGGTCGCCGCTGGCGACCCTTGTGCGCTCCCATACCGAGTGCTTGAGCTTGTCGCTCAGCGCCACCTTCTGGGCGTCGACGACGCGCTGCGCAAAGGCATAGAACGGGTCGCGCGGAAATTTCTTCGCCGCATTGCCCCAATGGGTAAGATACCCCTCCTGCACCATCTTGCGGCTGAGCAAAATGGTGTCGATGCCGGCGAAGACGGCGTTGAAGTCCTGCTTCAGCTCGTCGTCCCAGCCGCTCTCGTCACCCCATTCCCAAAGCTGCCAGGGATGGTCCTCATTGGCGCCGACAAAGCCGTCGACCGACATCTGCATCTGAAGGATCAGCTTTTTCATCATCGTTCTCCTCGGTTTGTCCCGGCTCAAAGCGTGCAGGCGAAATTGCGGGGCAGCGAGCGGCATGGTCAGCGTTAAATGGTTTACATTCGGAACTATTGACGCAAGACTAAAATGATGTCAATAGTAAAGTGATTTAAAAATGGAACCATAGATGTCGACGCGCGAAAAATCCGGCTGCCCGATCAACCTGTCGCTCGAACTCGTCGGCGACCGCTGGACGCTGCTCATCATCCGCGACCTGGTTTTCGCCGGGAAAAGGCACTTTCGCGAATTCCTGCAATCCGACGAAGGCATCTCGTCACGCACGCTGGCCGAGCGGCTGCAGACGCTGCAGGACGAAGGCATCCTCATTCGCAGCGACGACCCGACGCATGGGCTGAAGACGGTCTACCGGTTGACCGAGGCCGGCATCGACCTGTTGCCGGTGCTGGTGACGCTCGGCGCCTGGGGCAGCAAGCACCGCAAGGCCGACGATCATCTGGCGCGGATCGCCGACGAGCTGGCGGCCGGTGGCGAGGCGGCGCTGGAACAGATGAAAGCAGCGCTGCGGGCGGATCATATCGTCTAGGTGGCGGGGCTCAAGCCGAGCCGGCACTGCTCTTTGCTGCACAAATCGCTCGCAGCTTGACAATGATCCGCCTTTGTTCTCTATTTGTTCCGGTCTATCAGCAACTGCGGATGTGCGGTCGGGATGGAAACGACAGCCACCATCCTGCATGCCGATCTCGACGCCTTCTACGCCTCGGTCGAGCAGTTGCTCGACCCGTCGCTGCGCGGCAAGCCGATCGCGGTGGGCGGTGGCGTTGTGCTCGCCGCCTCCTACGAGGCGCGCGCCTTTGGCGTGCGCGGCGGCATGCCGGGGCGCAAGGCGCGCGAGCTCTGCCCGCAGCTGATCTTCGTCGGCGGCAATTTCAGCGACTACCAGCGGCTTGGCGACGCGGCGATCAAGGTGCTCGACGATTTCACGCCGCTGGTCGAACGCATCTCCATCGACGAGGCCTTTGCCGACGTCGCCGGCTGCACGCATTTGTTCGGCTCGCCACAAGAGATCGCCACAACCATCCGCCGCCGCGTGCGGGCCGAACTCGGCCTGCCGATCTCGATCGGCGTGGCGCGCACCAAGCACCTGGCCAAGATCGCCTCGCAGGTCGCCAAGCCCGACGGGCTGGTGGTGGTCGAGCCCGGCACGGAGATCGCCTTCCTGCACGACCTGCCCGTCGGGCTGATGTGGGGCGTCGGCCCGGCGACTAAGGCTCGGCTGGCGGAAATCGGTGTCGAGACCATCGGCCAACTGGCCAGGACGCACAGCAGCGCCTTGACACGGCTGCTCGGTCCGGCCGCCGGCGAAAAGCTCGCCGCGCTGTCATGGAACCGCGACCCGCGGAAACTCGAAACGCATCGCCGGGCGCGCTCGGCCGGTGCCCAATCGGCGCTCGGCCAAAAGCCCGCCGTGGCTGATGTCATCGTGCCCACTCTGCTGCATCTGGCCGACCGCGTCGCCAGCCGGCTGCGCGCCAAGGCGCGGCCCGGCCGCACCGTGACGGTGCGCGTGCGCTTTGCCGATCTCAGCGCCGTCACCCGCTCGATCACCCTTGACCAGCCGATCTCGGCGACCACGATGCTGGCCGAGATCGCCGGCGATCTGGTGCGCGGCGTGCTCGCCGACCACCGCCAGGAGAAAACGATTTCGCTGCTGGCGATCTCGGTGTCGCATCTCGAGGAAAGCTT
>NZ_RZQG01000840.1:0-2552 GCF_003998635.1 Mesorhizobium sp. M7D.F.Ca.US.004.03.1.1 | reverse complement strand
CTCTGAGACAGGGCAGGGCCTCCATTCTGGCTGCCGAGAAGCCGGCGTTGCGGGTGATGGCTGCAACAACATGCGACGGATCAACTGCTACGCCGTCCGTCACTGGCTGCAGGCCCTGGTCCTGCAGCCGCTGAATTCCTGCTGAATGTATCGGCTGCACGATAAGGCAGACGGGAGGCGCGATGCGAGTCACTTGGCAAATATTCCTCTTGCGTTCCATTGGCATACCAGTGATACTCCATCTTGCCTGACCCACTTGGCAAGCGCAACCCTGCTGAACGGGATAGATCGTCCGAGACGTCAGGTCCGCCGTGTCCGCTTGCAGCCTAGCGAGCGTGATGAGCGGTGATCAAAAAAGGAACCACAGAGGGTAGTCATGAAAATCAAGCTTCTGGCGCTCGTCGCCGCGCTCGCCTTCGCAAACATCGCCGGTGCCCAGGCTCAGGACCTCAAGCTTATCCAACCTGGAAAGTTGATGGTCGCGACCGAAGGCACTTATCCGCCCTTTTCGATGCAGGCCCCAGGTGGCGAGCTCGACGGTCTCGAAATTCGTGTCATGAAGGAAGTCGCAAAACGCATCGGCCTCACCTATGAGCCCGTGATAACCAAATGGGACTCGTTGCTCGTCGGCTTGGCGGCGAACCAGTATGACGTCATCAGCGCGGCCATGGACATCACCGCTGAGCGCCAGAAGGCCGTGCTGTTCTCAGACGGTTGGCTGGAATCAGGCGGACGCATCGTTGTTCTAAAGGATTCCGCCATCAAGTCTGCGGCCGACCTCAAAGGCAAGAACGTCGGCGCGCTTATTGCGTCCAATTGGTTCAAGATCGCTGAGGAGAAAGGCGCCACGGTCAAGGGCTACAAGTCCGAATCCGATGGTCTGCAAGACCTCGTGAACGGCAACATCGATGCGGTCATTACCGATGCAGTTGCAGCCGGTTATGCCATCAAGAATGCAAACCTGCCATTGGCCATGACGGACGATTTCGTCAGTCATATTCAGAAAGGCTTTGCCTTTAACAAAGATCGAACCGATCTCGTTGCTCAAGTGGACAAGGCACTTGCCGATATGATCGCAGATGGCACTTACGCCAAGCTGACGACCGAACTGGTAGGCTTTGATCCTCATCCGGCCGATCCGATCCGCACGCTCAAGTAACCCAACATCGCAATCGGGGGCGCCCGGTGAGCCGGGCGCTACTCTCCGTAGAATCCTTTTCATCAGCGCGGAGGCCGCGGCCGGTGCGGACCATTGATATCAATTGCGACATGGGCGAAGGCTTCGGCGCCTATACGCTCGGCAATGACGATGCAATGCTTTCGATTGTAACATCCGCCAACATTGCCTGTGGCTTTCACGCAGGCGATCCCTTGGTGATGCATCGGACCTTGGCCCTGGCTGCGCAACGCGGCGTCAATGTGGGGGCTCATCCAGGGTTCTTCGATCTTTGGGGCTTCGGTCGACGGCGAATCTTGGACGACAGCCCGGCGGACATAGCCAAGCAGGTGATTTACCAGATTGGCGCACTTCAGGCTCTGGCGAAAAGCCAAGGCGTGCGGCTGGCGCATGTCAAGACGCACGGATCGCTCGGCAACATGTCTGCCGAGGATCCGGCTCTGGCTGCCGCAGTCGCGGGGGCCATCGCTGCAGTCGACAAGGGTTTGAGCTTCATTGTGATGCCCGCCATGGCAACAGAGGTCGCTGCGCTTGACGCCGGCCTGGCGCCGATCCGCGAAATCTATGCCGATCGCGCCTACGCAGATAGCGGCAACCTTGTCTCGCGCAAGCTGCCCGGCGCCGTAATCCATGATCCGGACCTGGCCGCCGAACGGGTGTTGCGGATGATCGAGGCTGACATGGTGATCTGCGAATCCGGCAAAAAAATCGCGGCGCGTATCGACAGCATTTGCGTTCACGGCGATACGCCGGACGCGGTTACCATGGCCAAGAGGCTGCGCCAGAAGTTGGAGGCGGCCGGCTACAGCGTCGCGCCACCAATCAAGGAATCAAGATGACGACGAAGCACTTCGTGGTGCCGGCTAGCTATGGTCGCTCCTTTACGCTCAAGACCGGCGACCTCATCAGCATCGCAACGCCGTCCGGCACGCAAGTTTCCGATACCTGGGCCTTCGCCGCGGACGATCCTCACGAGCACCTGTCGATGGACAATACCCGGTCGATCAACTCCAATGTCTTCGTAGACAAGGGGGCTCGGCTCGTGTCCAACAATCGCCGGCTCATGTTGACCGTAGTCGAGGACACATCGCCCGGTCATCACGATACGCTGTTGTGCCCTTGCAATCGTGCGATCTACCGGGAACTCGGTGCTTCCGACAACCACCGCACTTGCACCGACAATCTGCATGAGGCGCTCGAGCAGGCCGGCATCAAACTTCCCTTCACCCCCGCATCGCTCAACCTGTTCATGAATGTTCCAGTGTCTGCCGACGGGAGCGTGGATCGCCTGCCGCCTCAGTCCGTCGCGGGTGACTATGTTGTGCTGCGGGCCGAAATCGACCTGACGCTGGTTCTGTCCGCATGCCCCCAAGAC
>NZ_RZQG01000083.1:0-12127 GCF_003998635.1 Mesorhizobium sp. M7D.F.Ca.US.004.03.1.1 | reverse complement strand
TCGTTGGCCGGAGCGAAATGGTTCATGGAGAAGTGCGAAAATTCATTCGGGGCGTGGTAAATATTGGCAGACGTCCCGCTGCCACTCATCCGCCTGCCGGCACCTTCTCCCCGTTACTGTGACGGGGAGAAGGGTATAGCCGCGCCGTTGGCGCTTGCGACGTTGATGATTGGCGAAAGCGCGATGAAAGCGTCTTTCTCCCCGCCCCTATACGGGGAGAAATGTCCGGCAGGACAATGAGGGGCGGCGCCGGCCTCGGCTATTTGGCGAAAGCGCGATCGTGCTTCGAAGCTTCCTACTGCACCGCGCCGACCAGCACCTGCTGGCCGCCACGGATCGAGACCCAGCGGCCGGTGTTGTCGATCGCCTGCCGCTTGAGGAAGCGGTAGCCGGTCGCGTCCCATGGCCTGACCTTGTCGGTCAGATTGTCGAGCACATAGTCGCCCTTGTCGGTGCGCACTGTCAGCACCGCATGGCCTTCGCCGTCCGGCTTGCGCACCACGGTGATCAGAAGATCGGCAAGCGAGATGCTCATGCGCGAAAGCTGGCGCCGCTTTTCCAGCACGTAGTCCTCGCAGTCGCCGACGCCGTTGTCGGGATAGGCCCAGACTTCGTCCTTGCCGTAGATGTCCATGTCGCTCATCGGCTTGACGGCGGCGTTGACCCTGGCGGTGACATTGAGGAGCTTGCGCATCAACCCGTCGGTCATCGGGGCCGGCGCGAGATTGGTCGGACGGATAGAGCATTCGCCCGGATGCAGCTTGCAGAAGTCATAGTGGCCGATCGGCTGCGAGGTGAGACCCCCGGTCGCCATCGCTCCGGCCGCCAAAGCCGGCGCCACCCAGCCTCCCGTTACTGCCAGCCCGGCCGCCACATACACGCGCAGCCTTCGTGCCATTGATGAGGATATCATTGTCCCCGCTCACCCTTGTTATTAACGAAAGGTTAAGGGGGATTTACAGTCCGTGTCAATTACGACGACGGTCGGATTGTCGGCATGGTTACCCGAGGGGCAGCACCGCGTCTATTGTGCAACAGAATCGGCCAGCCGGCCGGTTTTGACGATCAATTGGCCGGATTGGCGCCGTTAAGCTTTGTTCCAGGGACGTCATTTCCCAAAATAGCTACGCCCTCGGGTCAGCCCGTGAACATGCTTTTGGGCGATGCGCATTATCTTTTGGCGGTACGCACCAGCTTCGGCTTCACCGCAACACGCTCTTGGCGCCCATAGCTGGTGATGAAGTCGACAATGCGAGGCACGATCTCGGAGCGGAAACGCGAGCCGTTGAACACGCCGTAATGACCGACTGCCGGCTGCATGTAGTGGGCATGCCGCTCAGTGGGGATGTTGGGGCACAGATCATGCGCCGCCTTGGTCTGGCCAAGGCCGGAGATGTCGTCGTTCTCGCCCTCGACCGTGAACAGGGCGACATTGCGGATTGCCGACGGATCGATCCTGGTGCCGCGATGCGTCATCTCGCCCTTGGGCAAGGCCTGGCGCACGAAGACGGTGTCGACGGTCTGCAGGTAGAACTCCGCCGTCAGGTCCATCACAGCCAGATATTCGTCGTAGAAGTCGCGGTGCTTCTCGGCATTGTCGCCGTCATGCTTCACCAGGTGCATGAAGAAGTCCTTGTGGGCGATGATGTGGCGGTCGAGGTTCATGCTCATGAAGCCGGACAACTGCAGGAAGCCTGGATAGACCTCGCGGCCGAAGCCCGGCACCGGCCACGGCGCCTGCATGATGACATTGTCGCGGAACCAGTCGATGCCCTTTTCCTGCGCCAGGAGGTTGACCGCGGTCGGGTTGCTGCGGGTGTCGATCGGCCCGCCCATCAAGGTCATCGTCGAGGGCACGAAGGGATCGCCCTTCGTTTCCATCAGCGCAACTGCGGCAAGCACCGGCACGGAAGGCTGGCACACTGCCATCACATGGGTGTCAGGGCCTAGCGCATGCAGCATGTCGATGATGTAGTCGATATAGTCGTCGAGATCGAAACTGCCGTCGGCCAGCGGCACCATGCGGGCATCGACCCAGTCGGTGATGTGCACGTCGGCATAGGGCAGCATGGCTTCGACCGTGCCGCGCAACAGCGTCGCATAGTGGCCCGACATCGGCGCCACGATCAAAAGTTTAGGATCCGGCCGGCGCCCGGCGGGAATGGCGCGTTCGAAGCGGACGACTTTGCAGAATGGCTTCGACCAGACGGTCTTCTCGGTGACCTCGACGCTCTTCCAGTCGACCACTGTCTTGTTGAGGCCGAAGGTCGGCTTGCCGTAGCGGCGGGTGGTGCGCTCGAACAATTCGGCGGTCGCCGCGACCGAACGGCCCCAGGGCGTGTGGGAAAACGGATTGAGCGGATTGGAGTAGAACAGGCGCACCGCGTCGGCATAGAGACGCGCCGGCTGCAAGGCGGCGTGGTTCATTTCATAGAGCTGGTAGAACATTAAGAACCCCGCTGCTGCCTGCGACCGAAGGGACGACGAGCAGCGCCGAGCCTAAATGTCTCGCGGGGAGGTTAACAACTAATTGCTGCGATGCAATACGTCACGTGGCGTGACCAATATTTCTTTGGTTCAAGGCACTGGGAATCGGCCCTGAACGGCGCCAGCCGGCTCAGTGTGCGGCTGCGAAATGTGTAAGTAATGTGTCCGGCCCCTCTTGCCGGACACCCGACCATGATCCCGAAAAGTGGATTCCGGTTCTCGGCAGAAGATCATGGTCCAGGAAATAGTCACATCAAACGCGCGCCATGCACACGGCGGTGTGGCCGGAGCCGATGAAGCCGAGCTGGCCGGCGGCACCCTTCGACAGGTCGAGCACGCGACCCTTGATGAACGGGCCGCGATCGTTGATGCGCACGATGACGCTGCGGCCGTTGTTCTTGTTGGTGACCCTGAGCTTGGTGCCGAACGGCAAGGTGCGGTGGGCGGCGGTCATCGCCGAAGGATTCATGCGCTCGCCCGATGCGGTCTTGGAGTGCAGGGCATACCACGAGGCACGGCCGCACTGGCCGGCGGCGGTTGCCGAAGAAGCGCCGACCATCAGGCCAGCAGCGATCGTTACCGCGACAAGCGCGGTCTGTTTTGAGTTCTTCATGTTGAGGGATGGCTCCGTTCTTTGACAGACCCAGCCGTTAGGTGCCGAATAAGGCAGGAAATGCGGCAATGATCTGGCGGTTCCGTGGCAGTGGCACACGTTTGGAGTCATTGGGTAACAGTCTGTCAGGGATTTTCCGGCAAGAGATGATCAATTGATGATGATCTTCGTTCCGATATCCGGGATTTGTTTGACAAGATCGAGCATAGATATCCAAGTAGAAGTCGACGCAAGCGGGCCACTTCCTTTGGCTCTTTCATCGCGGCCCCAGCGCCGCAACCGATCGACTTCGAAAGCGAGATCCGTCAATGAGACTGACCAAAAATCTGCTGGCGTTGATTGTGCTTGCCATCGGCGCGCTGTGGTCGCTGCAAGGCGTCGGCGTTGTCGGCGGCAGCTTCATGACCGGCCAGTCGCAATGGCTCTATATCGGCATTGTCGCCATGCTGGTCGGCCTGGTGGGGCTGGTCTGGGCAAACCGGTAGGGTGTGACCCCTCACTGCGACCAGTACTGCCAGGCCCAGTAAAAACTCTCGTCGCGTGGCGGCAGGCGGTCGCGCTCGGCGTCCCAGCGTACCGGCGCCGGCGATTTCGGTTGCTGTTCAGGCGGCTGGCTTTCCCTGGTCCAGGCGAGAAACCAGTTGCCGGCCTGGGCGAACAGCACGGCGGTGGAATGGGTCATCGTCATTCTCTCCTGCTCTTCTGGTTTCCAATCATTCGCGTCCCGCCCACGGGACGAGCACGCGCTCGATCCTGCGGATGGTGAATTCGAGCACGAAGGCGATGGCCGCGATCACCAATATGCCCATCACCACGACGTCGGTGACGAGGAACTGGGCGGCCGACTGGATCATGAAACCGAGCCCCCGCGTCGCCGCCACCAGCTCGGCGGCGACCAGCGTCGACCAGCCGGCGCCGAGTGCGATGCGCAGTCCGGTCAGGATCAAAGGCAGCGCACTGGGCAGGATCACATGGCGGACCACTTGTGCTCGTGTCGCGCCAAGCGAACGCGCCGCATTGATGCGCTCCTGCGAGACGCCGCGAACGCCCGAGGCGGTCGACAATGCGACCGGCGCCAGCATGGCGATGGCGATCACCAGGATCTTGGACGGTTCGCCGATGCCGAACCAGATGATGACCAGCGGCAGATAGGCGAGCGGCGGGATCGGCCGCAGGAACTCCAGCAGCGGATCGAAGATGCCGCGCCCGACCGTGCTGATGCCGATGGCGAGACCAACCGGCACGCCGACGAGGATGGCCGCGATCAGCGCGGCAAAGACTCGGCCCAGGCTGGCGACCGCATGCTGCAGCAGCGTTGCATCGACGAAGCCGTCACGGGCGACGAGGATGAACTTGTTCCACACTGCGATCGGCGAAGGCAGGAACACCGGCGACACCAGTTGCAGGCGGGCCGACAGCGCCCATACCGCCAGCACCACCAGGATGGTCACGGCGCTGACCGCGCGTGCCGAGATGCCCTTGCGCTTCGGGCTTGGCCGCGACCACGGCACCGACAGGCCGTCGGCCTCGTCGACCTTGCTGCCCGGCCGCTCCGTGTAGGAAGTAACGGTCATGCCGCTTCTCCTTCGAAGATCGCGTCGGTCAACTCGCCGCGCGCCGCGGCAAAGGCCGGATCGGCCTTGATGGTGCGAATGGCCTCGCCGGCCGCGTAGCGCCTGGAGAAACCGGGCTCGAAGCTCCTCACCACGCGGCCCGGGCCGGGCGCCAGCACGACGATGCGGGTGGCCAGCACCAGCGCCTCCTCGATGCCGTGCGTCACCATCAGCACACCGACATCGCTTGCCGTCCACAAATCGAGCAGTGTCGTCTGCATGCGTTCGCGCGTCAGCGCGTCGAGCGCGCCGAGCGGTTCGTCGAGCAGCAGGAATTCCGGTTCTGCGGCCAGCGCCCGGGCGAGGCCGATGCGCTGGCGCATGCCGCCGGAAAGCTCCCAGATGCGCTTGTCGCCGGCATCGGTGAGCTTCACCAACTCGAGCAGTTCATCGGCGCGGCGCGCCCGCTCGGCCGGCCTGATGCCACGCAGCCTGAGCGCGAAGGCAACATTTTCGCGCGCGGTCAGCCACGGAAACAGCGCGTCGTTCTGGAACACCACCGCCCGGTCCGAGCCCGGCGCGGTGATCGGCTTGCCGTTGATGGAGGCACGCCCACGCGCCGGCGCGACAAGGCCGGCGGCGACATTGAGCAGCGAGGTCTTGCCGCAGCCGGAACGGCCGACCAGCACGACGAAGTCGCCCTTGGCGACATCGATCGACACAAGTTCGACGGCGGGTGCGGCTTGGCCGTCATACTGGATCGAGACCTTGTCCAGCACGAGATGGGGGTCGAGCACGAGATGCGGCATGGGTGCCTCGCAAGAGGTTCGTCTAAATCTGAAATGCCCCGGAGCCGCTCCTCGTCAGCGGTTCCGGGGCAGTCAGCACGCGGCGTCAGGGGTTCATGCGTCTAGTTCGAGGCCAGCGCCTGGGTGACGTATTTCGACGACACGTATTTCGAATAGTCCGGCAGCACGGCGTCGATCTTGCCTTGCTCCTTGAGGAAGGCGGATGTCGCTTCCACCGCCTTGACCGTGCCGCCGCCAAGGAATTTGTCGGACGCCTGCTCTTCGAGCGTCGGGAAGACATAGCCCTTGAGCAACTGCGGCACTTCTTCCAGCTTGGCGCCGGTGAGCTTGGCGATCGCAGCCGCCTGCGGCGACGACACCGACCAGGCGTCCGGCTTCGCCAGGAACTCGGCATAGGCCGCACCTGTCACCTTGACGAAGTCGCGTACTGCCTCAGGGTTCTTTTCGGCAAAGTCGGTGCGCACGATCCAGGCGTCGAAGGTCGGCGCGCCCCAGGCGGCGACCTTCGAGGAATCCAGCACCACCTTGCCCGTCGTCTTGATCTGGCCGAGCGCCGGATCCCAGACGTAAGCCGCATCGATGTCGCCGCGCGAAAAGGCCGCCGCGATTTCCGGTGGCCTGAGATTGAGGATCTCGACCGATTTCGGATCGACGCCCTCATGCTTCAGCGCGGCGAGCAGGCTGTAATGCGTCGTCGACACGAACGGCACGGCGACTTTCTTGCCGGCGAGATCAGCGATTTTCTCGATGCCGGCGCCGTTGCGCGCCACCAGCGCCTCGGATTCGCCGATCAGGCCGACGATGAAGATGGTCTGGATCGGCAGCTCGCGGCTCGCCGCCGCCGCCAGCGGGCTCGAGCCGACATAGCCGATATCGACCGAACCGGAAGCAACCGCGGCGATGACATCGGCGCCGGAATCGAATTTGCGCCAGTCGATGGCCGCCTTCGTCGCCTTTTCATAGGCGCCATCGGCCTGCGGCACTTTCGAGGGTTCGACCACCGTCTGGTAGCCGATGGTGATCTTGAGGTCGTCGGCAAGGGCCGGGCCGAGGAAGGCAGCACCGGCCAATGCTGCCGACGAGAGCAGAACAATGCGTCGCGAAATCGTGGACATGAAGGGCTCCTGAAAAGAGAAAATCGGAATGCCCCAGGATAGTCATCTAATTCTATCGTTCTTGTAGAGTTAAATCCTTCCAACGAAGGCCGGCTTGTTAGAAAAAAGCCACCGGCGTTGGGCTGCCAAGGCGGATAGGGCAGCTACGGTGGGCAACGTCACGGCGTTGGACAGGGCAGAGCTTTTCTAATTGCCCGCGGGACAAAGGGGGCGCGAAGGATCGCCGCATCGCCTAGCCACTCGCGAACGAGAATTCCCCCTTCGGCCAATGCCACGCAAATCCATGCCTCAAACAGCTCCGGATTTGAAAACGCATTCCGCGTGCCCGGAGCTAAGTATAGTATTCTTATCGACATGAGGGAGTTGGAGTCGACGATGAGCGGCCACCACATCACCATGATCGCTCGCGGCATGGATCGGCTTTCGCCGTCGCGTCAGTCGATGCCGGCCGCATCCGGCCCCGGAGGACCATTTGCCATTCCGCTGCCATCAAAGCGCATTCTTTGTGCTCTCAAGGGCACAAAGGCAGGTTAAAATGGCCACAGCAGCTTGAAAACGAAGCAAAATCAACATTGATCGGCTTGTACATCATGTCACTAGAATTTATGTGTCATGGCAGCCTGGACGCGACGGGGATGCACGCCAGGCGTTTTGCAACCGATGGTTCTACGCCGTCGCATGACAGAGAAATTTTGATCTCATGCTCACGAAAAAGGGCAAGTACGGCCTCAAGGCGCTCGTACATCTCGCGCGATTGCCGGCCGGACAGCTCGCCTTCGTCAACGACATTGCCACCGGCAACAACATCCCGAAGAAATTTCTCGACGCCATCCTGGGTGAGCTGCGCAATGCCGGCTTCGTCCAGAGCCGCAAGGGCAAGGATGGCGGCTACCGCCTGGCGCGCCCTGCCGACGAAATCAAGGTCGGCCATGTCGTGCGCGTCCTCGACGGGCCGCTGGCCCCTATCCCTTGCGCCAGCCGCACCCAGTATCAGCGCTGTGAAGATTGCAACGAGGCGACATGCCAAGTCCGACATCTGATGCTCGAGGTCCGGCAGGCGATCGCCGAGGTGCTCGATCAGCGCAGCCTCGCCGAAATGCGCGATATGGCCACGGACGACCTGCCGGTTGCGATCAAGGTCCAGGCCTGACACTGGCGCTGCGCACACCGCAGGCATGCCTATGACCGGGCGCGCCAACTCGATCATCATCGTCGGCGGCGGCGCCAGTGGCGTCGTGCTGGCAGCGCATCTGCTGAAATCGTCCAATCCCGACCTGCGCATCACGCTGATCGAGAAGCGTCCGCATTTCGGCCAGGGCATCGCCTATTCGACGCTGCTGTCGGCGCATGTGCTGAATGTCAGCGCCGCCGGCATGAGCGCCTATGCCGACGATCCCGCCAATTTCTGGCGCTGGCTGCTGGAGCGCGGCCTGGCAAGTCAGGACCAGGCGCCGGTCTACGCGCCGCGCAGCGTCTATGCCCGCTATCTCGGGGAGCTGCTGGATGATCTCGAGACGCGCGAGCAGCAGACCGGGCGGCTTCGCCTGATCCGCGAGGAAAGCCTATCGATCACGCCCACGGCATCGGGCGTCGAAGTGGCGCTGGCCAACGGCACCAGCGTGGTTGCACACCTCGCCGTGCTGGCCACCGGCCATGACGAGGAGCCGGCGCAAGGCCATGCCGTCAGGATGGGCTCGGAAGCCGATACAGCACTTGATCCCGACAGAAGCGTCATGGTGCTCGGCACCGGTCTCAGCATGGTCGATGCGTTCCTGGCGCTGGAACAGCGCGGCCATCGCGGCGACATCATTGCTGTGTCCAGGCGTGGCCTGCTGCCCTCGCCGCATCGCAAGGGCAACCCGATCAAGCTCGACGTCGCCGACATCCCGCTCGGCACGCAGCTATCCTATTTCGTCGGCTGGTTCCGCGACCTGATCAAGGAAAACCAGAAGGCCGGCATCGACTGGCGCGACGTCGTCGACGGGCTGCGGCCATTCAACCAGAAGATCTGGCAGAACTGGCCGGCTTCCGCCAAGCGCCGCTTCGTCGAGCACACCAAGGCCTGGTGGGACATCCACCGTCATCGCATGGCGCCGGAGGTCTACGCTCGGGTGACCGAAGCCGTGCAATCCGGCCGCATCCGCCTGGTCGCAGGCCGCGTCGTCGACATCGCCAAGGGGGGCGAATTCACCATCCAGGTCCAGTCGCGCCACACACAGCGCCTCGAGACATTCGAGGTCGCCCGCATCTACGATTGCTCCGGCATCGTCAGGGACATCTCGACCTCATCGAACAGCGTGGTGCGTTCGCTGGTCGACCGCGGCCTGGCAAGGCCGGATCCGCTGCGCATCGGCCTCGACGTCTCAGCCAAATGCGAGATCATCGCCGGCGACGGCACCGTTTCAGCCAAGATCCTCGCCGTCGGCCCGCTGACACGCGGCACCTTCTTCGAGATCGACGCCATTCCCGATATCCGCGTGCAGTGTGCGAGGCTGAGCAAGCAGCTGCTGGGGTGAGTTGCTGTTGACGTCGGCGCTGTCCCGCTGCCCGGCCACGATTTGCGGGACAGCAGTAAACCCAGAATTTCATTCCTAATCTGGCCAGTTGATTGGCACGATCTATCTTCTTTCCGACTGCAAAGGGCTGGAAAAGAGGCTACGCTGCCGCTCTGCCTCGAGGCGGTCGCTTGATCATGGAGCATCGATATGAGCGAGCACGAGATCGCCGCACCCGACGCGTTGTCCCGCCTGCGTCCGCCCTACAAGTCGGTTCTCGACCTGATCGGCCAGACGCCGGTGGTCGAGCTGACCAAGTTCGACACCGGCAAGTGCCGGCTGTTCATTAAGCTCGAAAGCCAGAATCCCGGCGGCTCGATCAAGGACCGCATCGCGCTGTCGATGATCGCCGCGGCGGAGCGAGAGGGCAAGCTCAGGCGTGGCGGCACCATCGTCGAGGCGACCGCCGGCAACACCGGCCTCGGCCTCGCCCAGGTCGGCATCCCCAAGGGTTATCGCATCGTGCTGGTCGTGCCCGACAAGATGTCGCGCGAAAAAATCCAGCATCTGCGCGCGCTCGGCGCCGAGGTGCGCATGACGCGTTCCGATGTCGGCAAAGGCCATGCCGAATATTACCAGGACATGGCCGAGAAGATCGCGGCGGAAACGCCTGGCGCCTTCTATGCCAACCAGTTCGCCAATCCGGCCAATCCGCTGGCGCATGAGACCACCACCGGTCCGGAGATATTTTCGCAGCTCGACGGCGATGTCGACGCGGTGGTCGTCGGCGTCGGCTCCGGCGGCACGCTGACCGGCCTTGGCCGCTATTTCGCCAAGGTGTCGCCGAAGACCGAAATGGTGCTCGCCGATCCGGTCGGCTCGGTGCTGGCGCCGCTGATCAAGACCGGCAAGATGGAAGAGGCCGGCAGCTGGACCGTCGAAGGCATCGGCGAGGACTTCGTGCCGCCCAATGCCGACCTGTCGCTGGTGAAAAGAGCCTACGCCATCCCCGACAAGCAGAGCATGCTGGCCGTGCGCGACCTGCTGTCGAAGGAAGGCATTCTGGCCGGCTCGTCGTCGGGCACGCTGTTGTCCGCTGCCTTGCGCTATTGCCGCGAGCAGACGGTGCCCAAGCGCGTCGTCACCTTCGTCTGCGACAGCGGCAACAAATATCTGTCGAAAGTGTTCGACGATTTCTGGCTGGCCGAGCAGGGGCTGGCCGAGCAGGAGCAGCATGGCGACCTGCGCGACCTGGTGATGCGCTCGCATCGCACCGGCGACACCGTGTCCGTCGGCCCGGACGAAAGCCTGCTCAACGCCTATGGGCGGATGCGCCGCTCCGATGTTTCGCAGCTACCGGTGCTCGACGACGGCAAGCTGATCGGCATCGTCGACGAAAGCGATATCCTGGCCAAGGTCGAAGGCCCGCATGACGGCCGCTGGGAGCGCTTCAACGGCCCGGTGCGCACAGCGATGACCTCCAATCTGCACACGCTGCAGGCCAGCCAGACGCTGGATGCGCTGCTGCCGGTGTTCGACCGCAACGAGGTCGCCATCATCTTCGACGGCGACGAGTTCGTCGGCCTGATTACCCGCATCGACCTGATCAACCATTTGAGGCGCGCACGATGACCAGCAGCACCCCGCCAGCCGGAAAAAACCGCCTGGCCTTCTCAACGCGCACCATCCATGGCGGCCAGAGCCATGACCCGCTGACCGGCGCGGTTATGGTGCCGATCTACGCCACCTCGACCTTTGCCCAGCAATCGCCCGGCGTGCATAAGGGTTTTGAATATGCCCGCAGCCAGAACCCGACCCGTTTTGCCTTCGAGCGTGCCGTCGCCGATCTCGAAAGCGGCTCGGCCGCCTTTGCCTTCGCCTCCGGCCTGGCCTCGATCGCCACGGTGCTCGAACTGCTCGATTCCGGCGCGCATATCGTCGCCACCGACGACATCTATGGCGGCTCCTTCCGCCTGATGGAGCGGGTGCGAAAGCGCTCTGCCAATCTGCAGGTCTCGTTCGTCGATTTCACCGACCTCGCCGCCGTGGAAGCCGCGATCCGCCCGGAGACGAGAATGCTCTGGGTCGAAACGCCGACCAACCCGCTGCTGCGCATCGTCGACCTCGAAGGCGTCGCCGCACTCGCCAAACGCAAGGGGATTCTGTCCGTCGCCGACAACACCTTTTGCAGCCCCTATATCCAGCGGCCGCTGGAGCTCGGCATCGATATTGTCGTGCATTCGACGACCAAATATCTCAACGGCCATTCCGACATGGTCGGCGGCGTGGCTGTTGTCGGCGACAACAAGGACCTCGCTGCCCAGCTGAAATTCCTGCAGAACGCCATCGGCGCTATTTCAGGCCCGTTCGACAGTTTTCTGGCGCTGCGCGGTCTCAAGACTTTGGCGCTGCGCATGGAACGTCATTCGGCGAACGGCCTCAAGATCGCCAAGTGGCTTGAAGGCCGCAAGGACGTGCGCCGCGTCATCTATCCCGGTCTCGCCAGCCATCCGCAGCATGACATCGCCGAGCGCCAGATGCATGCCTTCGGCGGTATGATCACGGCCGTGCTCGACCGCGACCTCGCCGGCACAAAACGCTTCCTCGAACGCACGCAATTGTTCACGCTGGCCGAGAGCCTGGGCGGGGTGGAAAGCCTGATCGAGCACCCGGCGCTGATGACGCATGGCTCCATTCCGGCCGAGAAGCGCGCGGAGATCGGCATTTCCGATTCGCTGGTGCGGCTGTCGGCGGGGATCGAGGATGGCGATGATCTGATCGCGGATCTGGACCAGGCGCTGGGGGGTTAGGGGGCGGAATCGCTCACGCCGAAGCGAGTCTCCAAAGCCTGCGCCGCCCCTCACCAGCCTGCCGGCATCCTCTCCCCGTAAACGGGGCGAGGGACGCTGTTGTCGCCGGTTTCGCCAATCACCGGCGCCAGCGGTTAGCCTCTTTCGCCCCGTTTACGGGGAGAAATGCCCGGCAGGGCAATGAGGGGCGGCGCCGACGTCTCATGATGAACTGACCAGCCAACGACCCAGTTGACCCCGAACCC
>NZ_RZQG01000839.1:0-2563 GCF_003998635.1 Mesorhizobium sp. M7D.F.Ca.US.004.03.1.1 | reverse complement strand
GTCGAAGCCCGATGCGCATGGCTGGCGCACGGTGATCGACGGCGTCGGCTTCGATCTTGCCGCCGGAGAAATCCTCGGCATTGGCGGGCTGCTGGGTTCGGGCCGCACCGAGATCCTGGAAGCGATCTTCGGCTCGAGCGATGGTCGTACCGGTGGCGAAATCCAGGTCGACGGCCGACCCGTGGATATCCGTTCGCCCCGCGATGCAAGGCGGTTGGGCATTGCGCTGGTCACCGAGGACCGCAAGACGCAAGGCCTGCATCTGCAGGCATCGATCACGGACAATGTCGCGCTGCCGCTGGTCGGATCGCTGGCGCGCTTCGGCATCCGCTCGCTGGCCGGCGAACAGGGATTGGCGCGGCAGGCGGTCAAGGCGCTCGGCATCCGCTGCCAGGACATCGACCAGCCCGCCGGCACGCTGTCCGGCGGCAACCAGCAGAAGGTCGTCATCGGCAAGTGGCTGGCGACCAGGCCGAGGGTGCTGTTGCTGGACGAGCCGACGCGCGGCATCGATGTCGGCGCCAAGCGCGAGATCTACGACCTGATCTTCAAGCTGGCGCGCGACGGCCTTGCCATCGCCGTCATCAGCTCGGAACTGCCGGAGCTTTTGCATCTCTCCGACCGCATCCTGGTGATGGCCGACGGCCGCCAGACAGGCATCCTTTCCCGCGACGCGGCCAGCGAGGAGGCCATCATGCGCCTCGCCGCACCGCGCCGAACCATATCGAGACCAGCCGCATGACTGCCCTGAAACTCCTGTCCCGGACCAAGCTCTATTGGGGCCTGATCGCCATCTTCCTGATCGGCGTGCTGGGCTCGCCGATGAGTTCGAAGGGCAACAACATCTTCCTCTCCTACGGCAATCTGCTCGACGTGCTGCGCCAGGTGTCGACCACCGGGCTGATCGCCACCGGCATGACGGCTGTCATCATCACCGGCGGCATCGATCTCTCCGTCGGCTCGCTGATGGCCATCTGCTCGGTGGTCTGCGCCATGCTGCTGACGGTTCCTGGCGTGACGCCGGGCGTCGTGCTGGGCGTGCCGACCGTCGCACTGGTGGCGCTTTGCCTCGGCTTCGTCGTCACCCGCTTCATCTTCCAGAACCTCGCAAAATCCCGAGCCGGCGCCGATCTCGTCCGCGACATCAGGTTGGACGGCATTCGCGGCCTGGTCACGCCCGCCGTCGTCGGCGTGGTCCTGTGCTGCCTGTCCCTGTGGTACCTGCTGCCGCAGATCGGGTCGAAATTCGGCGTGCCTGGCGTGCTGCTGGTGGCGCCGTGTGTCGGCTTGCTGTTTGGTGCGCTCAACGGCTTCATCATCGTTGCCGGGCGGCTGCAGCCCTTCATCGTCACCCTGGCGATGATGGTGACGGCGCTCGGCATCGCCCGGCTCACCGCCGGCCAGAACAATGCGGTGCTGCCGGTCTATACCGGCTCGAATGCCACCGCCGATTTCGAGATCCTGCGCTCGCTGGTGTTCGGCGTCATCCCGATGCCGGGTCTGTTCTTCCTCGGCGCCATCCTGATCTATGGCGCGGTGCTGCGCTTCACGCCGTTCGGCCGCTATGTCTATGCCATCGGCGGCAATGAGGAAGCGGCGCGGCTCTCCGGCATCGCCGCCGGTCGCGTCAAGATCGCCACCTATGCCATCTCCGGACTGCTCGCCGGTATCGCCGCCGTGCTCTATGTCGCGCAGTATAGGCAAGGCAAGCCGGATGCCGGCGCCGGGCTGGAACTGGATGCCATCGCCGCCGTCGTCATCGGCGGCACCAGCCTGATGGGCGGGCGCGGCAGCCTCACCGGCACGTTCTGCGGCGTGCTGATCTTCGGGCTGCTCTCCAACATCCTGCAGCTCCACAACATCAATTCGAACCTTCAGCTGGTGCTGAAGGGGATGATCATCATCGGCACCGTGCTCGTGCAGGAGCGCAATGCCGGTGATCTCCTGGCCTATCTGCGCCTGCCCGGCGGGCAAGCGGCGCACAAGGAAACGACCGCGGCAAAGCGGCCGTCGCAAGAGACACCGTCTCTCAATCTCGGAGGAAACAAGAATGAAACGACGTGACATGCTGAAGCTTGCCGCCATGACCGCGGCACTGCTGACCACCACCGCGCTTCTGACCACCGGCAATGCCTATGCCCAGGACAAGAAGTGGAAGATCGGCTTCTCGCAGGTGACGACCATCGAGCCCTGGCGCGCGCAGTTCAACAAGGACATCCTGGCTGAAGCCGCCAAGCATCCCGAGGTCGAGCTGATCATCACCGACGGCGAGGACAAGACCGAAAAGCAGGTCGCCGATGTCGAGAACCTGATCCGTCAGGAGGTCGACGCACTGCTGGTATCACCGAAGGAATCCGCCGGCCTGACCGGCGTCGTGCAGCAGGCGATCGACGCCAAGATTCCGGTCTTCGTGCTCGACCGCAATGTCGACACCAAGGACTACACCCAGTTCGTCGGCGGCGACAACGCGCTGATAGGCCGCGCGGCCGGCGAATATGCCGTCGAGCTGCTAGGCGGCAAGGGCAAGGCTGCGGGCAATGTCGTCGAGATCTGGGGCGGCATG
>NZ_RZQG01000838.1:0-2574 GCF_003998635.1 Mesorhizobium sp. M7D.F.Ca.US.004.03.1.1 | reverse complement strand
TTCCCACACCGCGCTGGCGGCGTCCGTATCGATCTTGCCGTCGAGGGCTGCGATCGCTTGCCGGGCTTCGCCATCGTAGACGCTCAGTGGTCCGCCGCGAAAGAAATTGTGCTGTCCCGGCGCCGGTCCCCCTGTCGCATCGATCCGCTGCAAGGCGACCAGGAACGCGGCAAGGTCGGTCGCAAATTGCGACAGGCTGGCGATCCGATCGCGCTTTGCCGTCTCGCCTTCGATCCAGCCATAAACTGACCAAGGCCAGGGATAGGTTCCACCCGGCACTCCCATCGCCAGTGGCACGGGGATCGGCAGCGGCAGCAGCGGCGCCAGCCTTGGCAGCCAGCGATGCTCCTTTTCCACTTGCAGGGAATAGGCTGCCGCGCTCGGCAACCGCACGGTCATCTCGTCGCGGAGATGAAAAGTCCTGTTGTCCCAGCCGCCAAATTCAACCGGCCTGACCGCAAGATTCTTCCAGCGGGGAAACTGCGTGGCGATCAGCCGGCTGACAAGCGCCGTGTCGATGCTCGGCTTGCTGTCCATAGGCCCTAGCGCGGGAACTCAAGCCCCATTTCGCGGTAGCGCTCGGGGTCGTCGCCCCAGTTCTCGCGCACCTTCACGAACAGGAACAGGTGCACCTTCTGTTCGAGGATGCCTGCTATCTCCATGCGCGCCGCCTGGCCGATGGCGCGGATGGTCTCGCCCTTGTGGCCGAGCACGATCTTCTTCTGGCTGTCGCGCTCGACATAGATGGTCTGGTCGATGCGCACCGAGCCATCCGGCTTCTCTTCCCATTTCTCGGTCTCGATATGGGAAGAATAGGGCAGTTCCTGATGAAGCCTGAGATAAAGCTTCTCGCGGGTGATCTCGGCGGCGAGCTGGCGCATCGGCAGGTCCGAGATCTGGTCTTCCGGGTAGTACCAGGGGCCGGCCGGCAGAGCCTCGGCCAGATAATCGAGAACGTCCTTGCAGCCGGAACCGGTCAGCGCCGAAACCATGAAGGTACGCTTGAACGGCACCCTTTCGTTCGCTGCCGCCGACAAAGCCAGCAGCGCCTCGTGCTTGACCCGGTCGACCTTGTTGAGGATCAGCACCATCGGCTGGCGCACATCCTTCAGTCGCTCGAGAATGGCGTCGGCGTCGCCCCTGATGCCGCGCTCGGCGTCGATCAAAAGCAGCACGATATCGGCATCCTTGGCACCGCCCCAGGCGGTGGTCACCATCGCCGTGTCGAGCCGCCGCTTGGGCTTGAAGATGCCGGGCGTGTCGACGAAAACGATCTGCGCATTGTCATGCGTTGCGATGCCGCGCACTATGGCGCGGGTCGTCTGCACCTTGTGCGTGACGATCGACACCTTGGCGCCGACCAGCTGGTTGACCAGCGTCGACTTGCCCGCATTGGGCGCGCCGATCAGCGCGACGAAGCCGGAATGCGTGGGGGCAGCTTCCGTTGCCGGCTCTTCGGTGGCGGTCATGCCGCGCTCCCTTCATTAGGGCGCCGCGCGCCCTCCGATTTTTGGGTCGATGTATCGACCCAGACGCCTTCGCGCAAAAGAAATGCCGAAGCCGCCGCTTCTTCCGCGGCCCTGCGGGAGCCGCCAGTGCCGCTTATCGGCGCAAAGCCGCGGACCTGCAAGGACACCGTGAAGACAGGCTGGTGGTCCGGGCCTTCGCGCTTTTCGATCACATATTCGGGGCGCGCATCGCTGGTCTTGGCAATCCATTCCTGCAAATCGGATTTCGGATTGAGCGGCTTTGCCACGACCGTGCGCGAGCGCGGCTCCCAGTAACGCAGGACAAACCGCCGCGCGGCGTCGATGCCACCGTCAACATAAACCGCCGCGATCAGAGCTTCGACCGCATCCGCCAGATAGTTTCCGCCCGAGCCACGCGACCGCATCTTCAAGGCAGCGTCAGCCCGAACCAGATCCTCGAGCTGCATTTCGATACCGATCTCGGAGCATGTCCGCGCATCCACCAGCGCGTTGAAGCGTGGCGCGATCTCACCCTCCGGCGCGTCGGGAAATTTCTCGAAAAGCATGTCGGCGACGACAAGCCCAAGCACGCGGTCGCCAAGGAATTCGAGGCGCTGATTGTTGCTGGCCGCCTTGACCGCACTGGAATGCGTCAAGGCGGTCTCAAGCAAGCGCAGATCTGTGAAGACATGGCCGGTCTTGGCCTTCACCAAACCGGCCAGTGTTTCGCCTGTCGGGCGCTTCAAAGCCATCAATTGACGAAGTGGAACAGGCGCGAAGCGCGCATCAGCGACGGCCATTTCCAGATTTCGAGCGGGCTCGCCTTGCCGGCGATCGAGAAGAAAACAAGATTGGCGCGGCCAACCAGATTTTCCTCGGGAACGTAGCCGACGGTGAAACGGCTGTCGGCGGAATTGTCCCTGTTGTCGCCCATCATGAAATAGTGGCCAGGCGGCACGTCGAATTCGCGCGTGTTGTCGCCGATCGAGTTCGAATTCAAGTCGAGCGTGTCGTAGCTGACGCCGTTGGGCAGGGTTTCGCGATAGACGTCAATCGGGCGCGATTCCTCGGTGATGTCGGGATTGTCGATCTGGCCGGTCTTCAC
>NZ_RZQG01000837.1:0-2575 GCF_003998635.1 Mesorhizobium sp. M7D.F.Ca.US.004.03.1.1 | reverse complement strand
GCACATGCGCCAGAACAGGCCAAAAGATCGTGGTCTGGTTCATGAAGTGCCCCCTGCCCGGGTGGGCTTTGTGTGCGGCATCAAGCCTGGCGTGCCTGGCCTGCCAGCCAGAAGGCGGCAATGACGATCGCCGGGATGGCTAAAAGCGCGAATTTGGTCACGATCAGCAACGAGGCGAAAGACAGCGAATCCGGGTTCGCCGACAGGAAATCTGACAGAAGCCGCGCCACCGCGATGTTCTGGACGTAGTCGGCAAGCGTGTAGGGCAGAACCAGAACCAGCGCGAAGATCGACTGCAGCTGCCCCGGCAACACACGGAAAGCCCTTAATCGCCGACCGGTTGCCAGGATCAGGCTGACCAGCGTCACCGACAGCAGCGCCGGGAACAGCAGATCGAAGGTCAGATAGTGCCAGACGAGAATGATCTCGCCACCGCGCCGGCCGAGCGCCGTCAGCCAGGCCATGCCTTCGTCCGGGGTGAAGCCGAAAATACGCATGTCGAGTGACGGCAAGCCACCGCTCAACTGGCGAAAGTAGAAGAATTCCAGCACCGTCATGGCGATGAAAACCACCGCCGACAGGAAACAGAGCGCGCCCACATGGCGCGACAGCCGCAGGATCGTCGCCGTCAGGCTCCGCCCGAGCCCGTACTGGTCAGGCTCCGCCGGGATAGTTCGGGCTTTCGCGGGTAATCGTGACGTCATGGGCGTGGCTTTCACGAAGTCCAGCATTGGATATGCGCACAAAGGTGGCGCGTTCGCGGAAATCGGCAAGGTCGCGGCCACCAACATAACCCATAGCGGCTTTCAGCCCGCCTGCAAGCTGGTGCAGCACGCCAGACACAGGTCCTTTGTAAGGAACCTGCCCTTCGATGCCTTCCGGGACCAGTTTCAGCGTGTCGCGCACCTCGGCCTGGAAGTAGCGATCGGCTGAGCCACGGGCCATGGCGCCGACCGAGCCCATGCCGCGATACGCCTTGAAGGAGCGGCCCTGGTGCAGATAGACCTCGCCCGGGCTTTCATCGGTTCCGGCCAGCAGCGAGCCGATCATGGCGGCACTTGCGCCGGCGGCGAGCGCCTTGGCCAGATCGCCGGAATATTTTATGCCGCCATCGGCGATCACCGAGACGCCTGATTTGTGCGCCGTCTCGACAGCCGACATGATGGCCGAAAGCTGCGGCACGCCGACGCCGGCCACGATGCGGGTGGTGCAGATGGAACCCGGACCGATGCCGACCTTGACGGCGTCGGCGCCGGCGTCGATCAGCGCCTGCGTGCCCGCGGCGGTGGCGACGTTGCCGGCCAGGATGCGAACCGAGTTGGAGAGCTTCTTGGCGCGAGTCACCGCGTCCAGAACGCGCTGCGAGTGGCCATGCGCGGTGTCGATCACCAGAAGGTCGACGCCCGCATCGATGAGGCGTTCGGCGCGCTCGAAACCGTCATCGCCGACGCTGGTGGCGGCGGCGGCGCGCAAGCGGCCCTGCGCGTCCTTGGTGGCGTGCGGGTTGAGCTGCGACTTCTCGATGTCCTTGACGGTGATCAGCCCGACGCAATTGCCCTGCCTGTCGACGACCACCAGCTTTTCAATACGGTGCTGATGCAGAAGCCGCTTGGCTTCATCCTGGTCGACGTTCTCCTTGACCGTGATCAGGTTGTCACGGGTCATCAGTTCATGGACCTTCTGCGCCGGATCGGACGCAAAGCGCACGTCGCGATTGGTCAGGATGCCGATCAGCCGTCCAATCTTGTGGCCGCCGCTGCCGCCGTTCTCGACCACAGGAATGCCCGAGATCGAATAGCTGCGCATCAGGCCCAGCGCGTCGGCTAGCGTCGCGTCGGGGCCGATGGTGACGGGATTGACCACCATGCCGGATTCGAATTTCTTGACCTGCCGCACCTGCTCGGCCTGTTCGGCCGGCGAGAAATTGCGGTGGATGACGCCAATGCCGCCGGCCTGGGCCATGGCGATGGCAAGCCGCGCCTCGGTGACGGTGTCCATCGCCGCCGAGAGGATCGGCACGTTGAGGTCGATGTCGCCGGCGATGCAGGTGCGGACATCGGTCTCGCCGGGCATGACCTCGGAATGACCGGGCTGCAGCAGCACGTCGTCAAAGGTCAGCGCCAATGCGCCGGTGGACGTTTCGATGATTTTTGCCATGGCCAGCCCTCGGAATACAAAAAAGCGCTGGACCGGAATGGACAGCGCCGACTCGTTTCTTCCCTTTCAGGATTGGCGCTGGCTGGTACCACGTCCCGGCGCCGATGAAAAGCCGATGATTTCGCGCTCCCGCAAAGGTGACTTTTCGCCCGAAAAGATGCCACCTGTGGTTGCCGGTCGCACAAAAGTGACAGCAAATTAATGCGACATCCCGGCGAAGGCATGGTAACCGCCCGCCTCAAGGCCGACATGCAACCGGCAACGCAACATTCAAGTCTGGACGCGTTCCTTGAACCGCACCATCCCGCTCATACTGGCGGTCGCCCTTTTCATGGAAAACATGGATTCGACCGTCATCGCGACATCACTGCCGGCGATCGCAATCGACATCGATACCAGCCCGATCGCGCTCAAACTG
>NZ_RZQG01000836.1:0-2513 GCF_003998635.1 Mesorhizobium sp. M7D.F.Ca.US.004.03.1.1 | reverse complement strand
ACATAGTCGATCACCGCCAGCCGCGGATCGGGCTGGTCGGTCTGGCCGACAACGGCCATATGCAGTGCCCGCTCGGCGGCCGAAATCCTGTCCAGCCGGCGCCCAGTGAGCTTCACCTCGCCGGAACTCGGCCGCAGCATGCCCGACAGCATGCGCACCAGCGTCGTCTTGCCGGCGCCATTGGGACCGATGATGGCAAGGCGGTCGCCAGCGGCCACCGACAGGCTGACCGCCTGAACCAGATCCCGCCCATTCGCCATGGCGCAGAGGTCATGGGCTTCGAGGAGCGCTGCGGTCATCGGCTGCCGCCCGCCGGATTGCCCGAACCGGGAATGCGGGCCAGCGTCTTGCCGGCCAATCCCGCCGGACGCTGACCGGAACTGCACCAGCCATCGGCGAGCGACGCGTAGAGTCTGGCGAATCGCACGAGGTCGCCGACATCGGCGCGCGCGTCGATGGAGCCGAAGAGATAGGCAGCTTTACCGTGTGCCTGAAACGCGACGGTCAGCGGCCGCGAGCAGCCCGCCATGCAGGCCACGCCTTCGACCGCGAAGCCGCGCGCAACGGCCGGCTCATGCTGGGCCGAAAGCCGGGAGCGCAAATCGGTGCAAAGGTCTTCCCCGGACCTGACCCCGGTCACAAGGTCACAGCAAAGCGTGCACACGATGATGCGATGGATGGGATCGATGGAGCCGTCCAACTTTCCGTCACTTTCCAAAACTGGCGACGGAAGGAAGCTGGCGAGCCGGCCGACAAGACCGAGATTCGCGTTTCCTCCCGGCACACCCCGTCCGGTCAACTCATGCTGATGGCAGGTCTCCTGGCTCGCGGGTCGTTGCGCCATCCAGCCTTCCCAGCCTTGCCGGCCAGTGGCATTCATGGATTTTGCTCGCCGCTTACAGTTGCGGGGGCAGCCACGGCCTCGATCCCTGGGGATCTCACCGCGTTCCCTTTTCACCCCTCGCCTTTCGACTCGGGGACCATCACCGCCTCAGCGTAGTTTTGCGCCGATCGCATCGCAACGGATTTCTCGGATGGAGTGATGGGCCACGTGAGGGAGGCAGACATTGCACGCTCGCGGTGTGTAATAATATAACGTTCTATAAAGTGTCGCCTGGCGCTGTCAAGCGAAGCGCTTGACGTGCTGGGCCATATCGGTGCGCGAACTGCGACGGGATTGGCGCGGATTGCGCCGGATGCGCAATTTCGATCAAACTGGCCGCGCCAGGGAACGGCATCATGATCTGGCCAATGCGAGAAGAAAAATGAACCCGACCGAGAAAGCGCTGTGGTTCGTCGAGAGCCATCTGCCGGAAGCGATCTCGCTCGACGATGTCGCCCAAAGCAGCGGCGTGTCGCGTTTTCATGTGACGCGGGCTTTCGGCGCTGCCACCGGCCGCTCGGTGATGGGCTACATGCGCTCGCGCCGGCTGACCGAAGCGGCACGCAAGCTGGCCGGCGGGGCGCCCGACATCCTCAGCGTTGCGCTCGATGCCGGCTACAACTCGCATGAGGCGTTCACCCGTGCCTTCCGCGACCAGTTCGGCACCACGCCGGAACTGGTGCGCGCGCAAGGCACGACTAAGACCCTCGACCTTGTGGAGCCAATCCTGATGGACCATTCCCTGCTCAGCACACTCGAACCGCCGCGCTTCGAGACCAGCCGGCCCTTCCTTATCGGTGGCTTTGGCGAACGCTACAGTTGCGAGAGCAGCGCCGGCATTCCGATGCAGTGGCAGCGCTTCAGTCCCTATATCGGCAACATCCCCGGCGAGATCGCCGGCGTTTTCTACGGCGTCTGCCTCAACGGCGACGACGCGGGCAATTTCGACTATGTGGTCGGCGTCGAAGTGTCCGATTTTGCGGACTTGCCGAAGGAGTTCTACCGGGTGAGGGTGCCGGCGCAGAAATACGCGGTGTTCTCGCATCGGGAGCACATCTCGACAATCCGCCGCACGATCAACACGATCTGGAACAGCTGGCTACCCGCCTCCGGTCATGACATCGCAGATGCACCGGAATTCGAGCGCTATGGTCCCGAATTCGATGCCCACAGCGGCAATGGCGGGTTGGAGATCTGGGTGCCGGTCAAGGCGTAGGCGATCATGCCATTGGCAGCGCCGGCCAGCGATCGACTATCCTGCCGCCGGAAAACACCGCGATCGATCCAAACTGCTGCAGCACGGCCTCGCTCTGCGTCGGGCGCAGGAAGGCGTAGTCGCCTGGCCTTGCGGTAGCATCGGCCGGCAGGCCCATGAATTGCTGGTTCGAGGACAGGCCAAGCAGGCCGTTCGTCATCATGCCTTTGGGGAACACCGGCTCGGCCATCCACTTGCCGCCATAGAGATAGCAGCCCTTGGCTGGAAACCGGCCGAGCGCCTGCAGCAGGCGAGTGACGACCGGCGGGCCGGGCAGCATCGGCTCGACCACTTTCAGCATTGGCGTGGCGATGAAGGCCGCCGGCTGGGAGCCGTCGAGGCCTGCCGTATCGAAGTCGCTGGGCAGCACAAAGG
>NZ_RZQG01000835.1:0-2579 GCF_003998635.1 Mesorhizobium sp. M7D.F.Ca.US.004.03.1.1 | reverse complement strand
ACACAGGTCGCGCGGCCTTCGGCCTTCGAGCCGCCGGTCAGATGATGCACGCCGCCCAGCGACAGCATCTGCGAGCCATATTCACCCGTCGTGACATGGCCGATCGCTTCGCCCGCTGCGCGGACTATTGCCGTCTCGGGGCCGAGATGCCGGTCGGTGTCGATCTTCACCTTGACGCCGCAATAGGAGAAAATGCCCTCGGTGACGACGGTGACGAGATCGACGCCTTCGACCTCCTGGCTGACGATGAAGGGGGCCGGCTTGTAGTCGGGATAAGTCGTGCCGGCACCAATGGCGGTGACGAAGCGGCGCCCGGTGTTGACCAGTTCGCCATCCCAGGCCTCGCCCTCGGCGACGAAGGGCACGATTGCCGCGCCGGTTTCGGCCGCATGGTCGAGGATGGTCAGCGGGTCCATCCGCACGATCCTGCCGCCGACATTGCCGTAGCGGTCGCAGGCGCCGGTGCGGCCATCGGCGATGTAGCACATCACCGGACAGGCATCGCAGCGGATCTTCTCCGCCACCAGCTTCTCGCCGGGGTCATGCGTTTCGAAGCGTTCGGCAAGCTCGCTCATCGGCGTGCCTCCTTTTCGCGGATGCCATCTTTTTCACGGATGCCAGCGCGGATCCGCGTCGGCGTCGCCGGAACCTTGGTGATGAGAACACCGGTGGCATGGCGGATGGCGTTGAGGATCGCCGGCGCCGTCGGGATCAGCACATGTTCGCCCAGCCCCTTGGCGCCGAATGGGCCTTCCGGATCGGGAACCTCGATCAGGATGGTTTCGATCGGCGGCACGTCGCCAATGGTCGGGATGAGATAGTCGTGCAAATTCTCGGTACGGCCGGGGATGTACTCCTCCATCAGCGCCATACCGATGCCTTGTGCGATGCCGCCCTCGATCTGGCCCTCGACCAGCAGCGGGTTGATCGCCTTGCCGACATCGTGCGCGGCGGTGATCTTGATGAGCTTGACCGTGCCGAGCTTGAGGTCGACCTCAAGTTCGGCGATCTGCGCGCCAAAGCCGTAGACGGCGTAGGGTTTGCCCTGTCCCTTGGCATCGAGCGGCAGCGTCGGCGGGTCGTAGGTCTCCTGGGCGCGGAAGACGAAGCCTTCGGCATCCACGTCGAGCGAGGCGAGATCGATACGGCGCGTGGCTTCGCCTTCGCGGATGACGATCGCCTGGCCGTCGAGTTGCAGGGCCGCGTTTCCGGAAACATTGGCAAAGCGCAGGATCTTGTCGCGCAAGGCGCGCCCGGCTTTTTCGGCGGCTTTGCCGGTGACGAAGGTCTGGCGCGAGGCCGAGGTCTTGCCGGCGTCGGGAGTGATTGAAGTATCGGCGCTCTTCAGCTGGAATTTCTCCAGCGGCAGGCCGAGCGCGTCGGCGCAGATCTGGGTGATGACCGTGTTCGAACCCTGGCCGATATCGACGGCGCCCTGGTGCAGGATGACCGTGCCGTCAGCTGCGATGCCGACCCGGATTGTCGACGGGTTGGGCAGCGAGGTGTTGCCGCAGCCGTACCAGCACGACGCGACGCCAACGCCGCGCTTTCTATCCCTGTTGGCACTGTTGAAAGCATCCGCATCGGTCGTGGCGCGCGCCCAATGCGGGCGTAGCGATTCGAGGCATTCGGCAATGCCGACGCCGGAGTCCAGTCGCTGCCCGGTAACCGTTTCGGAACCGTTCCGAAGGCAGTTCTTCAAGCGAAAATCGAGCCGGTCCATGCCGAGCTTGTCGGCCAGCTCATCATAGAGCGTCTCCTGCATGATCGTCGCCTGCGGCACGCCGAAGCCGCGGAAAGCGCCGGAGATCGGCCCATGGGTGTGAATGGCGTGGCCCTCCGCTCGGTAGTTCGGCGTCGCATAGGGCCCGGACGCATGCACCGGCACGCGGTTGGCGACGGTCGGCCCCCAGCTTGCATAGGCGCCGGTGTTGAAATCGCCTGAGAAGATCATCCCGGTAACAAGGCCATCGGCATCGGCGCCGATGGTCGCTTTCATCACAGCTGGATGGCGCTTGGTGGTCGAAATCATCGACTCGGTGCGGGTGTAGGCGAGTGCCGCCGGCCGCCCCGTCTTCAGCGCCACCAGGCCGATCAGCGGCTGCAGCGAAACGTCGAGCTTGGAGCCGAAACCGCCGCCGGTCGCGGTCGGCACGATGCGCACCTTGTCGACAGCAAGGCCGAGCACCTTCGCCGTCTCGTCGCGGTCCATGTAAGGCGCCTGGGTGCAGGCGACGACGACCAGCGTGTCGCCGTCCAGATAGGCATAGCCGGCTTCCGGTTCGATATAGGCGTGCTCGACATAGGAGGTGTCGATGGCGCCAGACACGGTGACCGCCGCGTCGGCAAGCGCCGCTTCCGGGTTGCCGCGTTCGACCAGGCCGGAGGTGAGCAGGTTCGCCGGCCGACTTTCATGGATCAGCGCGGCACCCTCGGCCTGCGCTTCGGCAGGTTGCAGAAAATGCGGCAGTTCGCTCCAGCGGATAGGAAAATCCGACAAATCGAGATCGAGGATCGCCTCGCGCTCGCCGGCGACCAGCGCCACCGCTTCGCCGCGAAGCCGTGAAAGCCCTTCGGCC
>NZ_RZQG01000834.1:0-2584 GCF_003998635.1 Mesorhizobium sp. M7D.F.Ca.US.004.03.1.1 | reverse complement strand
GTGAAGCATACGCGGTCGCTGGTTTCGGTGCGCGCGCGTGCGATGCTCACCAACACGCCGCCGCTGTCGGTGAATTTGATGGCGTTGCCGATAAGGTTGAGCAGCACCTGCCTGACCTTGCCCGGATCGGCGGTGATCAACTGCGGCACGTCGGGTTCGACATGGCAGCCCAGCCCGATACGCTTGGCGAAGGCGCGCGCGGCCAGCAATTCGATGATGTTGTCGGCGATCTCGCGCACCGACATCGGCTGCGGCTCCGGGTCGAAGCGCCCGGCTTCGATCTTGGAGTAGTCGAGAAGATCCTCGATCAGGGCAAGCAATGCGCTGGCCGAGGTCGAGACAGCGCCGACATAGGTCTGCTGCTCCGGCGACAGGCTGGTGTCGGCCAGCAACCTGGCCATGCCCATGATGCCGTTCATCGGCGTGCGAATTTCATGGCTGACGGTGGCGAGGAAGCGTGATTTGGCCTGGCTGGCATATTCGGCCCGCTCGCGTGCGGTGATCAGCGAGGATTCGGCGCGTTTGCGGGCGGTGATGTCGCGAGCGATCGCGCGATGCGAAACAGCATCGCTGTCCTTGTCACGCACCGACAGTTCGATCCACGAGAACCAACGCGGGCCGCTCGGCGTACTGATGGCGACATCGGTGGAACTCAGGCACTCATGGTCGGAAAAGGCGGCATCGGGAACGATACCGACCTCGATGCCGAGTTCCGCCAGGGTCTTGCCGGCAAGGTCGCGTTGATCGATTTCGACCAGATCGGCGAAGACCTTGTTGGCATAGACGATATAGCCATCGCGGTCGCGATGGATGACGAGATCACCAAGCGCGTCGATCAGGCCGCGAAAGCGCTCATCGCTCTCCTGCATTTCCCACATGCGGTCGGCCAGCGTCTCGATCTCGGCGCGGCTGCGGGCAGTGGTTTCGTCAAGAAGGGCGGCGGTGCGGTGTTCGCTCCGCCTGGCGCGCAGATGCACGGCAAGGCCGGCAAGGCCGGTTGCCAGCAATGCGATGCTGATGAAGATGGGTGCCCCGGTCAGATGCGCCAGGCCGGCCACCACCACGATGGCGACGAATGTCAGAAAGGGCAGGCCTTCGCGCCTGGAGAATTCCGGCTCGGGCACCAGCGACGGCGCGGCGACAAAGCGCCGCGTCGACGTCGGCGCCGCATCGACGTCGTCGCCAGTGTCCGCCTGTTGGCTGCCGGATTCCGCGATCATGCGAAATCCTTGCCAGACAGAGATTATGGAAAATTGCGGCGGATCGTTCGAATTTTAGCGGATGAACGCTTTTTGCCGAAGCAGGTGCGGATTTGCCGCCGGACATGGCGATTTCCGTCCGCCTTCTCCGGCAGTCGAGCGGCTCACATGTCCACGACGACGCGCCCGCGGATCTTGCCGTCGACGATGTCGCGCGCGGCATCGATGATGCCGTCAAAACCGATGGTCCTGGACAGGCTGGCGAGCTTTTGCAGATCGAGCTCGGTGCCGATGCGGCGCCATGCCTCGAGCCGGACTGCCTTCGGCGCCATCACCGAATCGATGCCCAGCAATGAGACGCCGCGCAGGATGAAGGGGGCGACGCTCGTCGGCAGGTCCATGCCGCCGGCCAGGCCGCAGGCGGCGACCGCGCCGCCATAGGAGGTCATCGAGAGCACATTGGCCAGCGTGTGGCTACCGACGGCGTCGACGCCGCCAGCCCAGCGCTCCTTGGCCAGCGGCTTGGCCGGCTGGGCAAGCTCGTCGCGCGATATCACTTCGGCGGCGCCAAGGTTGATCAAATAGGGGCTTTCGGCATTGCGGCCGGTGGAGGCAATGACATGGTAGCCGAGGCTGGACAGGATCGAGACCGCGACCGAGCCGACGCCGCCGGCCGCCCCTGTCACCACCACCGGGCCGCGATCGGGCAGGATGCCGTGGCGCTCCAGGGCCATGACGCAGAGCATCGCGGTGTAGCCTGCGGTGCCGACGGCCATCGCGTCATGCGGGCTGATGCCATCGGGGAGCGGCACCAGCCAGTCGCCCTTGACACGGGCGCGGCCGGCGTAGGCGCCGAAATGGGTTTCGCCGACGCCCCAGCCGTTCAGGATGACCTTGTCGCCAGCGCGCCAGTCGGGATGGGAAGACGAGATGACGGTGCCGGCGAAATCGATGCCCGGCACCAGCGGCCAGCGGCGGATCACCGGCGCCTTGCCTGTGATCGCCAGACCATCCTTGTAGTTCACCGTCGTCGCCTCGACCGCGACGGTGACATCGCCTTCCATCAGGTCGGCGTCAGTGAGATCGGTCACGGTTACCGACTGCTTTTTCTCGGTGTCACGCGAAACGAGGATGGCTTTGAAGGTTTCGGACATCTCTTTCTCCGCGATCTTGTTTGGCGACATGAACTGTGCGGCGATGGCTGCACGGGGTCAATCTTTGGAAGACTTGGCGTTTGAAGGCTTGGGCTCGCGCCGCCAGCCGAACAGTTCATCGAAGACGACCAGTGCCGCACCCACCGAGATGAAGGCGTCGGCAAGGTTGAAGACGGCGAAGGACCAGACCGGCGTGTGGAACAGGATGTAGTCGATGACGTGGCCGTAGAC
>NZ_RZQG01000833.1:0-2586 GCF_003998635.1 Mesorhizobium sp. M7D.F.Ca.US.004.03.1.1 | reverse complement strand
TCAAGGTGGTGTTCGCGCCGTCGGCGCCGACCGAATATGACGCCGCGCTCGGCGCCAAGCTTGCCGCCGGCTCGGCGGGCGACCTGATCACCTGCCGCCCCTTCGACAAGTCGCTTGAACTGTTCAAGGAGGGCAACCTCGCCGACCTGTCGGCGCTGCCCGGCATGGAGAACTTCTCTCCGGTGGCCAAATCCGCCTGGCAGACCGACGACGGCAAGGCGAGCTTCTGCGTGCCGATGGCCTCGGTCATCCACGGCTTCATCTACAACAAGGACGCCTTCGACAAGCTCGGCATCAAGGTGCCGGAGACCCGCGACGAATTCTTCGCCGCGCTCGACAAGATCAAGGCCGACGGCACCTACATCCCGATGGCGATGGGCACCAAGGATCTCTGGGAAGCCGCGACCATGGGCTACCAGAACATCGGCCCGAACTACTGGAAGGGCGAGGACGGCCGCGCGGCGCTGATCAAGGGCGATCAGAAGCTGACCGACAAGGACTGGGTCGCGCCGTATGAGGAACTGGCAAAGTGGAAGCCTTATCTCGGCGACGGCTTTGAAGCCCAGACCTATCCGGACAGCCAGAACCTGTTCACGCTCGGCCGCGCCGCCATCTACCCGGCCGGCTCATGGGAAATCGGCCTTTTCAACACCCAGGCCCAGTTCAAGATGGGCGCCTTCCCGCCGCCGGTCGAGAAGGCCGGCGACACCTGCTACATCTCCGACCATACCGATATCGGCATGGGCCTGAATGCGGCTTCGAAGAACGCCGATGCGGCCAAGACCTTCCTGTCCTGGGTCGCCTCGCCGGACTTCGCCACCATCTACGCCAACGCGCTGCCGGGCTTCTTCAGCCTGAACTCCGCACCGGTGAAGATGGAAGACCCGCTGGCGCAGGAATTCGTCTCCTGGCGCGGCAAGTGCAAGTCGACGATCCGCTCGACCTACCAGATCCTGTCGCGCGGCACGCCGAACCTCGAAAACGAGACCTGGGTTGAATCGGCCAACGTCATCAACGGCACCGATACGCCGGAAGCTGCCGCCAAGAAGCTGCAGACCGGTCTCGACAGCTGGTACAAGCCGGCCAAGTAAGCGCTCAGGCAACGGAGCCGGCCGGGCGCAGGCCTGGCCGGTTCCGGACTACCTCATTCAGAGTGCGCCTATTCAGATTGCGATTGTCGGCACCGCCTCCCGGCCTTACCCTCTCTTCGGGGAAGGCTAGCTGATCAGTCGCAGGCCTTTGTTCTTGCCGCACCGGGCAAGAGTGTTCGGGCCGTGCATCGAGGCATCATCTAGATCGATACCCTTTTGGAACCGAGAGACGGCGGGGACCGAACTCATGGCCGCAGATATCAGACCGAAAAGACCGTTCCGCTGGCATATCGGCGTCTTTTTGGCGCCGGCAGTGCTCGTCTATACGGCGATCATGATCCTGCCGCTCGCCGGCACGCTGCAGCTGTCGCTGTTCCGCAACATCGAGCAGCATCAGGTCTTCGTCGGGCTGGAAAACTTCCGCATGCTGTTCGGCGATCCCAACTGGTCGGTGGGTTTCTGGAACGCGCTCAGGAACAACACCTGGTTCTTCATCATCCACATGCTGGTGCAGAACCCGATCGGCGTCATGCTGGCGGCCCTGCTGTCCAGCCCAAGACTGAGATTTGCGGCCTTCTACCGCACGGCGATCTTCGTGCCGACCATCCTGTCCTTCGTCATCGTCGGTTTCGCCTGGAAGCTGATCCTGTCGCCATTGTGGGGCGTGGCGCCGCATCTGATGGATCTCGTCGGCCTGAAAAGCCTGTTCACGCCGTGGCTCGGCAAGGAGCAATATGCGCTGACCGCGCTCAGCCTGATCTCGGTTTGGCAATTCGTCGGCATCCCGATGATGCTGATCTACGCAGCCCTGCTGTCGATCCCCGAAGAGGTAATCGAGGCCGCCGAATGCGACGGGATCACCGGCCTGTCGCAGTTCTGGAAGATCAAGCTGCCGCTGATCCTGCCGTCGATCGGCATCATCTCGATCCTCACCTTCGTCGGTAATTTCAACGCCTTCGACCTGATCTACACCGCGCAAGGGGCGCTCGCCGGGCCGAACTATTCCACGGATATCCTCGGCACCTTCCTCTACCGCGCCTTCTTCGGCTTCCAGCTGCAGGTCGGCGATCCCAATATGGGGGCGGCGATCGCCACGATGATGTTCCTGATCATCCTCGGCGGCGTCTGCGTCTATCTCTTCCTCGTGCAGACGCGCCTGCGTCGCTACCAGTTCTGAGGGGCAAGAGATGAGCACCGCCACCCGTTCCGTGCCCCGCACCATCGGCGCCCATGCGATCCTGCTGACCTATACGGTGATCGCGCTGTTTCCGGTGATCCTGGTGATCATGAATTCGTTCAAGTCTCGCGCCGGCATCTTCGGCGCGCCGCTGACGCCGCCGACGCCCAAGACCTTCGACCTGATCGGCTACACGACCGTCATCGGCCAGGGCGATTTCATCCACTATTTCCAGAACAGCCTCGTCGTCACCGTCGCCTCGCTGTTCTTCGTGCTGTTGTTCGGCGCCATGGCAGCCTTCGCCCTGTCGGAATACCG
>NZ_RZQG01000832.1:0-2603 GCF_003998635.1 Mesorhizobium sp. M7D.F.Ca.US.004.03.1.1 | reverse complement strand
CGACAATAGCCAGAAGTCGAACTGGCGACAAAATAAGCTCGCGTCTGCTGCTGCTCGGTTCCGACGCACTCCAGTTCGGTCGTCGACGGTCTTGTACGGTCATACCTGCAGCATTCGAAGGCGCAGCCTCCACGAATGGATGTCTATCACCATCAACTTGCTCGACTGCGTCGAATCCATTTCAGTCACGTGGACGGCCAACCTGTGTTAGCCTCACGTCATGTCGATAAAGCTATCGCGGTTCATGGCAGGCGTGATTTCGCGAGTTCGTGTTACGCAGAATCGTCTTGGAGCAAGATCGTCATGAACCTGCGACAGCTTGAAATCTTCTGCACCGTTATGAGGTGCCGAACCACCATAGCGGCTTCCTATGAGCTGGGACTTTCCCAACCCGCTGTGAGCAATGCGATCAAGCATTTTGAGAGCATGTTGGGGTTCACACTTTTCGACCGCATTGGCAATCGGCTCGTACCCACTGCAGAGGGCCAATCGATTTTCCAGGACGCCCAACCCCTTCATATGATGGCGGCTGCCCTTAATCAGAAGGCTAAGGACCTGAAGGACACAAAAACTGGCCATTTGCGTGTGTTGTCGACGCGGCCTTTGGGAGACAACATCATACCCGCAGCGATTGCCCGCTTCATGCGTGGCCGCGAAAAGGTGAACATATATTTCGACGTCCAACACATGAACAATGTTATCGAGGCAGTCGAAAGCGGCTATGCCGACCTTGCCATCGCACTTACTCCACCGCCTCGGCCAGGCTTGGAGCTCAGCAAGCTTATCGATGGGCGGATGGTGTGTGCTCTTCCCGAGGCCCATCCATTGGCGCAAAAGCAAATACTGTCGCCGATCGATCTGGAACATGTTCCCGTAATCGGCCTCGATCCGTTGAGCCGGCTTGGTTCAACCGTGGCGACGGCATTCCACGAGGCGGGCGTGCCGTTTTCGCCTAGCCTGAACGTCCTGCAGGGGGCCGCGGCCTGCAGCCTTGTCAGCAATGGGTTGGGGGTCGCAATCGTCGACGAGTTCTCGGCCTCAAGCTGGGTTGCCGAGGGTCTGGTGATACGGGCTTTCGAGCCATCGATCGCTGTGCATGCAACCTTGATAAGTCTGAAGGACAGGCCTCTGACACGGCTCGCCAGGAAATTCGTGCAAGTGACGACCGACCTTATCCACCAAACGCAACGAAATGGTATTGCGGCGAAACCTGCAGCCGCGGAGCGGCTATCGTAGGAGCGCCGCATTCGTACCCGCCCGGTTTTCGCTGAAACGCGATACCTTCTAAAGGCTCGTCTTGGAAAGTGCCTCGGTGACCGCTGTCGAGACCGGATCAATCACTGGTATGCCGATCTTCTCCTCGATAATCTCACGGTGCGCGGTAAACCCCGCACAGCCCAGGATAATGACGTCGGCGTGATGGGTGTCACGCAGCGTTTGTCCAGCCCGCACCAAAGCGCTCATCGTCCTGGCTTGGTCCGTAAGTTCTCCCATCGTCATGCCCAGAGGCAATTCGCCAGCCAGACGATCTCGGCATCCCAGCGCACCAAAGTATCGAAAGTGTCGTTCGACGGACTCCGGCGAGATGGCAATCACGCCAAAGCGACGTCCGACCTTCAGCCCGGCTGAAACACTGCTTTCTGCTATTCCGAACACGGGTTTTCTACTTTGCTCGCGGAGCGAATGAATGCCCGGGTCGCTGAAACAAGCGATCACGAAGGCGTCTGCGCGGGTCTCGAATGACGCGGCCAAGTCCAGCATAGGCATGATCGCCGCATCAGAGTCGCGCTGGGTAACTATGGCAGCTGGCCCTTTGTGAACCGTGACGCACCTGACGCACGCTGCATCGTCGCTCAGCACGCGAGAAAGGGCACCTTCGACCTCTCGAGTAATGCGCTCGGTGGAGTTGGGATTGAGCACGATGATCAATGGGACTGCCTCCTCGCGCTGAAGAAATTTCGGCGTCTACTCACAATCGGCGAGGCGACTACCTCAATTGCCGCTCTGATGCCTAGGAGCGTCCGATCCTCGTTGCTGCCTTACACGAGCATGATGTCCACTGGAGGTTCCCCTGTGCTGCAACTTGCGAGGAAATAGGCACCTATGGCCTATTTCCCGCCTCATGCGAGGTTGGCGATCAGCCACCATGTCAGCACAGCGGTACCCTGCAGAAAATCTGATATTTCCATGTGCTCATCGGGATTATGACTACCGTTCTCATTTCGAATGAAAATCATTCCGATCGGCACGCCCGCCTGTGCGAATGCAGCCGCGTCATGAGACGCAGGACTTAAAAGCCTCACGGCACTGACTTGGAGAGCCACTGCACCGCTCGCCAAGGAATCCGCAATTTCCTTGCAGCAATAGCCGACCGGCGCTTCCGCGCGAGGGCCAAGCTGAAACGAGACGTTGCGGGCAAGCTCGATTTCCGCGATGATCTCAAGCATAGCCTTCTCGAGATCCGCAAGAACTATCGGGTCATAGGCGCGAACGTCGATGCTGAAGGCCAAGTCTCCTGCAACAGTCGTCAGGCCATGCGCCTCATAGTCGGTGTGGAACCGGCCAAGCGTCATGGCCATATTGGTACCTTCGGTTTCCTTGCG
>NZ_RZQG01000831.1:0-2604 GCF_003998635.1 Mesorhizobium sp. M7D.F.Ca.US.004.03.1.1 | reverse complement strand
GCGCTTGACGGCCGATTTATGCTCGTCAAAAGCGGCAACGCTTGTATCGCTGCTCGAGAGAACCTTCTCGAATTCCTGAGCTTGAGCCATGTTTCCTCCCCGTTGGGTGCCAGCCACGCGCCAACACCCGTCCACGCTTTTCCGGTCTATTGCCGGGATTGTTCGCGGTCACGCGACCCATCGTCCACCCGAAGCGGCCGGGGATCAAGCCCCGACCGCTCAGGTTCCGTAGATGCCGGTCAGACCTGCATCAGCCCCAGCACTTGGCGAGACCTTCCTTGGTGTCGATGGACTTCACGCCAGTGGCCGGCTTGTCGGTCACCAGGTTGACGCCGGTATCGAAGAAATTCTTGCCTTCGGTCGGCTTCGGCTTGGTTCCGTCCTTGGCGAAAGCGGCGATCGCCTCGATGCCAAGTGCTGCCATCTGCAGCGGATATTGCTGCGATGTGGCGCCGATGACACCTTCGGCCACCGACTTCACGCCGGGGCAGCCGCCGTCGACGGAGACGATCAGCACCTGGCTTTCGAGGCCGACAGCCTTGAGCGCCTGGTAGGCGCCGACAGCGGCCGGTTCGTTGATGGTGTGGATGACGTTGATGGTGTTGTCCTTCTGCAGAAGGTTCTCCATCGCCTTGCGGCCGCCCTCTTCGTTGCCGTTGGTGACGTCGTGGCCGACGATGCGCGGATCGGTCTCGTCGCCGATCTTGTTGGGGTCCTTCACGTCAATGCCGTAGCCCATCATGAAGCCCTGATCGCGCAGCACGTCGACGGTCGGCTGCGACGGCGTCAGGTCAAGGAAGCCGATCTTGGCGTCCTTGGCCTTGTCGCCGAGCGTGGCGGCGGCCCAGGCGCCGATCAGCTTGCCGGCTTCGAGATTGTCCGTCGCAAAGGTCGCGTCGGCCGCGTCGATCGGATCGAGCGGCGTGTCGAGCGCGATCACCAGTAGGCCGGCATCACGCGCCTTCTTCACGGTCGGCACGATGCCCTTGGTGTCGGACGCGGTGATCAGGATACCCTTGGCGCCGTCGGCGATGCAGCTTTCGATCGCCGCGACCTGGCTCTCGCTGTCGCCGTCGATCTTGCCGGCGTAGGTCTTGAGGTCGACGCCGAGTTCCTTGGCCTTCGCGGTCGCGCCTTCCTTCATCTTGACGAAGAAGGGATTGGTGTCGGTCTTGGTGATCAGGCAGGCGCCGACACCGGCCGCGGATGCGGACGAGGCAAACGCCATCAGGCCCAGAGCCGCGGCGGCAAACACGGTCGATTTCAATAGTTTTGTATTGGTCACGATTTTCCTCCCAGTGGAACCATTCCGATGCCGGCCAACCGGCACCTGCAGCGCATCCACGATATTCTCCCAGCGCGGACGCCGCCTCAACAGACACTAGGCCGAAGCCTCTGTCAATAATTAAATCACTCTTATTTATTATTGACAGCCTTGCTTCGTTCACCCATTCTGGCCCAAAAGCATTGAGGGGAAACGACGGGAGGAACAGGGTGGAAACCGCCATTGCGAGGCACGGTTCGCCCGAGGTGAATGACAGCCTCATTCACCGCGGCACCAACCAGAGCGGCATGCGCGACCACAACGAGCGGTTGGTGCTCTCGCTGGTGCGCCAGCACGGCAGCCTGGCGAAATCCGACATCGCCCGCATGACCGGACTTTCGGCGCAGACGGTTTCGGTCATCATGCGCGAGCTGGAGGAAGAGAGCCTTCTGCTGCGCCAGGCGCCGTTGCGCGGCAAGATCGGCCAGCCCTCCATCCCGATGGCGCTCAATCCCGAAGGCGCTTTCTTCATCGGCCTGAAGATCGGCCGCCGCAGCGCCGAACTGGTGCTGATCGATTTCCTCGGCAATGTGCGCTCGATGCTGCAGCATTCATACCGCTACCCGGCGCCGCGCGAGACGGTGGACTTCGTCAGCAACGGCATGCGGCAGATGCGCAGCGCGCTGACGCCCGCACAGGACAAGCGCATCGCCGGACTCGGCATCGCCATGCCGTTCGAATTGTGGAACTGGGCCGATACCGCCGGCGCCCCGCGCGACGTCATGGACGAATGGCGCCACCGCGACATCAGGGCCGACATCCAGGCGCAATGCGATTTTCCGGTCTATTTGCAAAACGATGCGACTTCGGCTTGCGGCGCCGAGCTCGTCTTCGGCCAGGCGGGGGCTGCGCGTGACTTCGTCTATTTCTATATCGGCGCCTTTGCCGGTGGCGGCATCGTGCTGAATGGCCGGCTTTTCGGCGGCCCGACCGGCAATGCCGGAGCACTCGGCTCCATGCCCGTGCCCGGGCCGGACGGCAAACCGACCCAGCTGATCGACGTGGCGTCCATCGCCATGCTCGAAAAGGCGCTCAATGCGCGCGGCGTCGAGGCCTCGCATCTATGGACATCGCCGGAAGATTGGGGCGAGATCGGACCCGAGCTCGACGACTGGATCGCCAGCGCTTCGCGGGCGCTCGCCTACGCCATCGTCGCCGCATCCTCGGTCATCGATTTCGAAGCGGCGGTGATCGACGGATGGATGCCGAAGGCGGTGCGCCGCCGGCTGGTTGACGCCATCATCGCGGCCATCGCCACGATCGACGGCGAAGGCCTGAAG
>NZ_RZQG01000830.1:0-2610 GCF_003998635.1 Mesorhizobium sp. M7D.F.Ca.US.004.03.1.1 | reverse complement strand
GCTTGGCATCCGCGTAGTCGCTGCTCCCCTCATTCCCATCGGACGCATTCATCGCCATATCGCGCGGGTCCAGATAGCCTTCGAATGCGGATTCTGCAAAAGGACCTGCCAGACACGCAACTATCTCTTGGATCGCTTCATCGCGTTGGAAATGTCGATCCATATCGTTCTCGAAAATCGGCTTTAGCTCCGAGGTGAATCCTTGCGCTGAATAGAAAACCGTGCCTTCGACAAAACCACCGCACTCTCCGTCACCGGCGTCGGGGTAAATACTAACACTTGAGAAAGCAGGGAGTTCACGGTCGTCGTCGAACATCTGACGGTGCAAAACGATGGCGGCCACCGCGTGCCCGGCTTCGTGATGCGCCACAGACGGGAGAAGATATTGGGAGGCTACATTCATGCGGTGCGGCTCTCAGATCTAGTTTCCATCCAAGCCCTGATATCGGATTCAAGCCATGCGACTCGGCCGGGGGAGATGCGACGCCGCTTAGGGAACAGGCCTGCCTTCAGAGTCGCGCGGTCGCGCTCGAACTGCGTTCCACTGAAGTGCTTCAGGGTCTTTGCCGACTGGCCGGCGGCCCAGGCAAGTGCCCGCTCGCCTTCCACATCTTCAAGCCAAAGATAGAGATCGTCGTCGGGAGCATCCAGCGTTGGACGGACATCAAATGCGTTCATGTCCGGACAGCCTTCAGAAAGAAGGGATAGAGGCTTCCGTTTGATCGGGAACGCTTAGTGTTGGTAGCGGCGCCCACATGTTCGAAAAGCGTGATCATTGATGAGTTCTTCCAGTCGGTGCGGCATCGCAGTGCTTTTGCGCATAGGACCGCAATTGTCGTGCCAACTGGGAAAATCGTTTCGGAACAACGTGATCGCTCTGGCAGCGTTGTGTCAGATGTCCGACATCGTCGAGAATCCGACAACGAGTGCTCCTCCTAATCACCGGATCAACCTCCGGCGCCAGTCGGTGACACCGCATTCCTCTGTCTTTCCAGGAGACGGCGTGGACATCAATGCCGTTCCTCACCGAACCCGCCTCCTAGCCCTTCGCCCATACGTCACGGCCGCCCCCCGGTTTGGCTTCAACCTGAAGGATTACGGCGTCCTCTTCGCAGAGAAGATCGGGTTGTTCGTGGCGCGCGCAGCGGAGCCCAAGGAGCTTTTCTGGGTTGCGGATACTGGCATGTCGATATTACGACCGTGTGTCCTTCGACAAGCTTGGTGGCTTCTTCAACCAGAATCTCGCCGCGGAGATCGAATCGTTATCTGCGCCGCAAAGTGCGGCCGGTGAGCGGCGTGGCCCTGCGTTCCAGTTGGCCACGGTCCTCGCTGGGACGAGCAAGTAAATGGCTTGCGCAGCAACGGTGCGATCACACCTGGAGCACGGCGTCATCAGGAAAGCGCCATCCTTGTGCGCCCACGACACCCTGGTCGCCATCGGCCGCATCGCGGGGGGGCACTGTGGGCGATAACCATTCATTGATCTGGGCGATTGAGGGTTCTGCCGGGGCGCTATTGCTGCTCGGTAGGGCTGCGGGCTGGCGAGTCTACCAAGGCGAGCAACGACAGGCGAGACGGCAGACATTACGTGACGGAACTTGATATTGCAGTGCAGCAAGCGTAGAGCACCGCGCGCTTATCGGAGTGTCGTCCATGGCCCTTACCAATGCTGGTAACGAGGCAGAACCTGTCGAACAATCGAGCCATTCTGAGGTCGAGCAGCACAGCACCAAGGCGCTGATGTTGGGCGCACTAGGTGTCGTTTATGGCGATATAGGCACCAGCCCGATCTATGCATTTCGCGAGGCGTTGCATGCATCAGCGGGTGGCAACGTCGCCAGCCGTGGCGACATCCTCGGCGTACTCTCGCTGATCATCTGGTCCCTGACGATCACCGTGACGATCAAATACATCATGTTCGTGCTCCGCGCCGACAATCGAGGCGAGGGCGGAGTGCTGTCGCTTATGGCGCTGGCGCGCAACAGTTTCCCGACCTGCTCTGCGGTGATCCTCGGCATCGGCATCGGCATCGGCATCGTCGGCGCGGCGCTTTTTTTTGGCGACGCCGTCATTACGCCGGCAATCTCGGTACTGTCGGCGGTCGAAGGTATGAATGTCGTCACGCCGACGTTCCAGCCCTATGTGGTGCCGCTGACACTGGCCATCCTGGCGATCGTGTTTGCGGTACAGCGGTTTGGCACCGGCGGCGTAGGATTGGTGTTCGGACCCGTTACCGCGCTGTGGTTCCTGGCCATCGGCCTTTCCGGGCTCAACCACATCATGGACGACCCGGAAATCCTGCTGGCAATCAGCCCGCATTACATCGTGTCGTTCCTGGTCAACTCGCCTGACGTCGCCTTCGTTACGGTTGGTGCAGTCTTCCTCGCCGTCACCGGAGCCGAGGCGCTCTACGCCGACCTCGGCCATTTCGGCCGCAAGCCGATCGTGCTCGCCTGGCTGGCGATCGTGTTCCCTTGTCTGTTGCTCAATTATGTCGGGCAAGGCGCCTTCGTGCTGGCAAATGGCGGCGTTGTCGGTCATCCGTTCTTCGAGATGAACCAGGGCTGGACGCTTATTCCGATGGTCGTGCTTGCCACGGCGGCGACCGTG
>NZ_RZQG01000082.1:0-12236 GCF_003998635.1 Mesorhizobium sp. M7D.F.Ca.US.004.03.1.1 | reverse complement strand
GGCCAGCGCCGGCCAGATCAACTCGTCGAACAGGTCGTAGTCCACATCCAGGCCAAAATCGTCCGGGTCGTTCTCGCGCACCGGCGGAATACCGCACAGGAAGAGCTGACCTTCCGGCCGCAGCCAAAAGCCGCTTGTGTCGAAGACGAAGGGGCAGTTGTCGATCCTTGCCGGCGTTTCGAAGACGAAGACGCAGCGCTTGCTCGGGGCAACCGGCAACTCGGCGCCGGCCATCCTGGCAATGCCCGCGCTCCATGGTCCGGCCGCGTTGATCACTGTGCCGGCGGCAAGCCGTTCGCCATTGTCCAGAACCACTTCGCCGACCTTGCCGGGAGACGCCATGCTCAGTCCGGTCACCGTCGCGGCGAGATAGTCCACGCCCTGCGTGCGCGCCTTGCGGCGAAATGCCTGCATCAGGCCAGGGCCGTCGAACCAGCCTTCGCTGCCAAGGCCGAGTGAGCCAAGCGCGAGATCGTCCGTGTTGAGCCACGGGAAGCGTTGTGCCAGTTCGACCTGCTCGATCAGCTCGGCGTCGACGCCCATGCCGCGCTGAACGCGGTTCTTGGCGCGCTGCGCGTCGGCCCGCTCGGGCGTCGCCAGCACGAGATAACCGGGCTCATGCAGGCCGATGTCGGCCAACTCATCGCCAATGGCAAGCCGTGTCTTTACCTGGCGCAGGAAGTCGATGCTGAACTTCGACATGGCGATGTTCGGCGCCGTGCCGAACTGCTGGCGTATGGCGCTGGTCGATAAGGAAGACGAGGACGCCGTGTAGTAGGGGTCCCGCTCGATCACCGCGATCCTGCCATCGAAATCCGGATTGGCTGACAGGAAGTAGGCGATCGAGCTGCCGACAACGCCTCCGCCGACGATCACCACATCATAGTTTGTGCCCATTCCAATCGTGTTCCCTATCTCGAATGTTATCGGTGGCGACGAAGGATTGGATACTTTTCTCTATCGACCCACCTCCAAAATGAGACATAACCCGGTCTTCGACGCAGAAAAAGGGGTTTGACGCGAAAATCAGAATACATTATCCAATTTTTACCAAATATCAGGCATGCCGAGGATTGTTCCGTGGGCCTCATCGCTCCCCGTCTCGACGTCATCAAGCCAAGCCCCAGCATGGCGGTCACCGCGCGGGCAATCGAAATGCGCTCAGCCGGCATCGACGTCATCAGCCTGAGCGCCGGCGAGCCGGATTTTCCGACGCCTCCGCACATCGTCGAGGCGGCCTACGAGGCGATGCGCAGGGGGGAGACGCGCTATACGGCGGTGGATGGCACGGCCGCGCTGAAGAAGGCGGTGGCCGGAAAATTCAGGCGCGAGAACGGCCTCGACTACAAGCCTTCGCAAATCAGCGTCGCGGGTGGCGCAAAGCAGATCATCTACAACGCCCTGCTGGCAACGCTGGCTCCCGGCGACGAGGTGGTTGTCCCCGCGCCCTATTGGGTTTCCTACACCGACATCGTCCTGCTCGGCGAAGGCAAGCCCGTGGTCGTTCCCTGCACGGAGGCGCAGGGCTTCAAACTGACGCCGCAAGCCCTGCGAGCCGCGATCACGGGGCGCACGAAATGGCTGCTGCTCAACACGCCCTCCAATCCGACCGGCGCCGTCTACAGCCGCGACGAACTTGCGGGCCTGGCCGAGGTGTTGCTCGATCACCCGCATGTGCACGTGCTGACCGACGACATCTACGAGCATATCCTGTTCGACGGGCGCGCCTTCCACACCATCGCCGGCGTCGAGCCACGGCTGAAGGACCGCACGCTGACAGTCAATGGCGTGTCGAAGGCCTATGCCATGACCGGCTGGCGGATCGGCTACGCCGGCGGGCCGGAAGAGTTGATCCGTGCCATGGCGACCGTGCAGAGCCAAAGCACGTCGAACCCGTCATCCATCTCGCAGGCCGCGACCATAGCAGCACTGGAAGGTCCTCAGGACTTTCTTCGCCCGCGGGCGCTCGAATTCCAGGCGCGGCGCGACCGCGCACTGGAGCTGCTGCGCGCGATTCCCGGTCTCACCTGCCAGACGCCCGAGGGCGCCTTCTACCTCTATCCCAATTGCTCGGCCCTGATCGGCCGTCGCCGCCCGGACGGCACTCCTATCGGCAGCGACGACGATTTCTCGCTCTACCTGCTCGATCAGGCACGGGTCGCGGTGGTGCAGGGCTCAGCCTACGGCCTGTCACCGCATTTCCGCATTTCCATAGCCACGTCGATGGACCTGATCGAAAAAGCGATCAGGCGCATCGCCGAGGCCGTCGAAGCGCTGCGATAGGCCGGCGATGGATCTCGACTTCGTCCAGAAGCTGATCGAATTTGTCTCGCGTTCGCCCATTGCCGAACTGGAGATCGAGCGCGACGGCGTTCGCATCCGCATGTCCAGGCAGGCGGCGCCGGCGCAATCCGCGTCGCAGGTGCAGCCTTCGCCGCAGCCAGCCGCAGACACCGCCGTCTCTTCAAATCCAGCTTCGACAACTCCGCCCATCGCGTGGCATTCAATCCGCGCGCCGCTGACAGGCGTGTTCTACCGTTCCGGCACCGAAGGCGAACCGCCGCTCGCTTCGCTTGGCGATGTGGTCGTGGAAGGGCAGACGATCGGCGTCCTAGAAGCCATGAAGACGTTCAACGTCGTGGAATCCGATCGCGCTGGGCGGATCGTCCAGATCGCGTTCGACGATCATGCCGCTGTGCAGTCCGGTGACGTGCTGTTCGTTCTCGAAGATTTGGGCTAGCGGCGATGTTCGATACCGTCCTTATCGCCAATCGTGGTGAAATTGCACTGCGCATCCTGCGCGCCTGCCGCGATCTCGGATTGAAGACGGTGGCGGCGCACTCGGAAGCGGATGCGAGCCTTCGCCATGTCGCGCTGGCGGACAGGGCGATCTGCATCGGACCGGCGGCCGCGACGGAGAGCTATCTCAACATCGCTGAGATCATCACCGCCGCGCAACTTACCGGCGCGGGCGCGATCCATCCGGGCTATGGTTTCCTCTCGGAAAATGCTGCCTTCGCCGAGGCCGTCGAAAACGCCGGCCTCATCTTCGTCGGCCCGTCCGCGGCGGCGATCCGCACCATGGGCGACAAGGTCTCCGCCAAGCGCACGATGATCGCTGCCGGCGTTCCCTGCGTTGCGGGCTCGCAGGGTGCGCTGCCTCAGGACGAGCAGGCAGTGCGCGCCATTGCCGAGGCCATCGGCTACCCGGTCATCGTCAAGGCGGCGGGTGGCGGCGGCGGACGCGGCATGCGCATCGTGCGCGAGGAACGCGCCCTGATGGAAGCCGTTTCGATGGCGGTGAAAGAGGCGGACCGGGCCTTCGGCAACCCGCAAGTCTATCTGGAAAAATTCCTCGAGCACCCGCGCCATATCGAGATCCAGATTCTGGCGGACAAGCACGGTAGGGCGGTCTGGCTCGGCGAGCGGGATTGCTCCATGCAGCGCCGCCACCAGAAGATCATCGAGGAGGCGCCAGCGCCCGGCATCGCCCGCGAGGCGATCGCCGAGATCGGCGAGCTGTGTGCCCGCGCATGCCTGACCATCGGCTATACGGGTGCCGGCACGTTCGAATTCCTCTACGAGGACGGGCGCTTCTCTTTCATCGAGATGAACACCCGCGTGCAGGTGGAGCATCCCGTCACCGAACTCGTCACCGGGATCGATATCGTGCGCGAGCAGATCCGCATCGCCGGGGGCGAACCCCTGTCGTTCAGGCAGGAAGACATCTGCATTCAGGGCCACGCCGTCGAATGCCGCATCAACGCTGAAGATCCATACAGCTTTCGGCCGCATCCGGGCCGGGTCGAGCGCTGGACGCCGCCGGGCGGTCCCGGAATCCGCGTCGAATCACATCTCTACTCCGGCTACATGGTGCCGCCGCATTACGATTCGCTGGTGGCCAAGCTGTTGGCGCATGGCGCGACGCGGGCCGAGGCGATCCGGCGCATGAGCGGGGCGCTGGGCGAGATGGAGGCGGTCGGCATCGCCACCAATGCACCGCTGCACGGCCTCCTCATGGAGGAGCCCGGCTTCGCCGCTGGCGGCTTCGATATCCACCATCTTGAACGTCTCATTGAAGGCGGTCTGCTCCAGAGACGAGGCGGCAATGACGGTTGAGGAGATCGAAAGGCTAACCGCCTGGTGCGCAAGCGCCGGCATAGGTGAGATCGAATTGGTGGAAGCCGGCTGTTCGCTGCGCCTGCTTGTGCGGTCCGTGGTTGCTGAAACACCCATAGCTGCGGCTGAAGCGCCGAAGGCCGAAACGGTCTTCAAGGGCGTGCGTGCGCCCGGCGTCGGCGTGTTCCGTCTCGATCATCCAACGACCGGTCGGCCGGTTGCCGAACCTGGCCAAATGGTCCGCAAGGGCGAGACGATCGGCGTCCTGCAGGTCGGCCCATGCCTGAAGGCCGTGCTCGCGCCGGCAGACGGAGTGCTGGGCGCGGCGCTGGCCGAGGACGGCGCGGTCGTCGGCTACGGCACGCCGCTCTACGAGCTGGTGTGAAGGCAGAGGCGATGGTTCGAACCACTGAGGAAAGCGCCATGGCGACCAAAGGATTGCAGGTCGATATCAATTCCGACATGGGCGAGGGTTTTGGAGCCTACAGGCTCGGCGACGATGCGGCGATCCTCGACATCGTCAGTTCCGCCAATGTGGCCTGCGGCTTTCATGCCGGCGACCCCGAGATCATGGCGGCCACGTTCTTGATGGCGCGCGAGAAGGGCGTCGCCGTTGGCGCGCATCCGAGCTTCGCCGATCTGTGGGGATTCGGACGCCGCATCATCCCGCATTCCATGGATGAGATCGAAAGGCTGGTCGCCTACCAGATCGGTGCGGCGCAGGCGCTTTCCGCCTATGCCGGCCACCCGATCCGCTATGTGAAGGCACATGGCGCGCTGGGCAACCTTACCCAGACGGACCGAGGCGTCGCCGAAGCCGTGACGCGCGCGGTCAAGGCCGTCGATCCCGGCCTGATCTGCCTGGCTATCGCGCTCGGCTTCCAGGACAGGATCGCGCGCGACGCGGGCCTGACGGTCAGGTCCGAAATCTTCGCCGACCGCGCCTATACGGAGGAAGGCTTTCTTGTCTCGCGCAAGCTGGACGGCGCGGTCATCCACGATGCCGAGAAGGCGGCGGAACGGGTCGTGCGGATGGTCAAGCAAGGCGCCATCGAGACGCTTTCCGGGCAGCTGCTGCGGACGCCGATCGATTCGATCTGCGTCCACAGCGACACGCCGGCGGCCGTCGCCATCGCCGCGCATGTCAGGAGACGGCTGGAAGCGAACGGTGTCAGGGTCCGAGCGTTCGCGGCCTGAGCACGGCCGAACGGTTACGCGGCCGTGCTGGCGGGCACGGCCGCCATCGTTTCAGAACCAGACATCGCTGAGGCGATGTCCGCGTGGATAAGGGTCTGTCGGGTCAAGGCCATACTGGCCGATGCTGGTGATCCAGGCCTGCCCGGCGATGGTGACCACGACGGCGTCGCGCTCGCCGACGCGCGCATTGGCGATCACGCGGGAATCGAAATGGGTCCCGATGATCGACTTGTTGCGGAACAGCTCACCCTTGGCGATCTGCCCTTTCGCAGACATCACTGCCAGCCGCCCGGTGGTGCCGGTGCCGGTCGGCGAGCGGTCGAGCCTGCCATGCAGGCACACCGTGCCGTTGATGCTTTCCACGCGCCCGTCGATGCGCTCGATCGGGCCTTCGAAAATCACGTTGGACACGTCGCGGATCTTCGCGTTCTCCGGATGCACGACCTCGAGCTGCTCGTTGACCGCCTTCTTGATGCGTTGGCCCATCAGCGACATCTGGTGGGCCTCGTCGGGTTTGACAGCGAAACCGAGTGCGCGCGCATTGACATGGGCGAAAGTCATGCCGCCATAGGAGGTGTCGACGGTGATCATGCCGAGCCCCTCGACTTCGACATGTGTGTCGAGGTGGAACGTGAAAGCCGGCACGTTGGTGAACTCCACCTGCTTCACCTTGCCGTTCTCGCAGAGGCAGCGCACCTCGATCATGCCGGCCGGCGCCTCCATGCGCAGTCGCGTCTCGGGTTCCTTCATCGGCACCATACCCGTCTCCAGCGCCACGGTGGCGACGCAGATGGTGTTGGAGCCAGACATGGGCGGGTATTCGGTGCTTTCGAGGATCACATAGCCGAGGTCGGCGGAGCGATCACAGGGTGGCAGGATGATGTTGGCGTTGACGTAGGGCGCGCCGCGCGGTTCGAAGAGAACGAGCCCCCGTATGTCGTCCATATGCTCCTGGAGATATTCCTTCTTCTCGAACATGGTCTTGCCGGGCACGTCCATGACGCCGCCGGTGATCACATTGCCGACCTCTCCCTCGGCATGGCAGCCGACGACCGTGAATGTTCTTGACCAGCGCATTTTTTCTCCCTTTCCCCTTGATGACTAAACCTGAGCGAGGCGAACGAATGGCTTCAAACGCCGTCCAGCCCTTGCTCGAGAAAACGGTCGAGCTGTTCGATCTCCTGGGCCGAGAGGCTGATGCCGCCACTCTCCGATGCTGCTCGGGCAATGAATCGTCGCTGCGAAGGCAGGCGCGCGCCCTGGCCAAGGATCGCCTCGAACAGGACTTCAGCACGGCCGAGCGGATTGCTGGGGCGGCCGGCGGAAAAAGTCTGTGGCGAGAAAGCGATGATCAGCTCTCCATGCGATGGATAAAGCGTCGTGGTGCCGAGCAGATCGAGCGCTTCGGGGCTGGTCAGGTCGCCGATCATGATCCCGGCGAGAAGCTCGATCATCGTCGCGATGGCGGAGCCCTTGTGACCGCCGAAGGGAAGCATGGCGCCCGCCAGGGCAGCTTCGGGATCGGTCGTTGGCCTGCCGTCAGAATCCATGGCCCAGCCTTCCGGCAGCTTCTTGCCTGCCCGGCGGTGCAGCTCGATCTCGCCGCGCGCGGCAACCGAGGTCGCGAAGTCGAAAACGTAAGGCTGTCCGTCGCGCGGCCAGCCAAAGGCAAAAGGATTGGTGCCCAGCAACGGTCCGTTGCCGCCGGTCGGAGCAACTGTGGCATAGCTCGGGCACATGGCGAGGCCGGCAAGGCCTGCCTGGGTCAAGGCTTCGACCTCCACCCAAAGGGCGGAAAAATGCACCGCATCGTTGATCGCGAGCGCGGCAATGCCGCACGAGCGCGCCCGCTCGACCAGCACCGGCAGGCCCAGTTCGAAGGCCGGGTTGGCGAAACCGTGCTTCGCATCCACTTTGACGAGGGCGGGAGCGTCTTGAGGCAACAACTCGGGCACCGCGTTCGGCTCCACCTTTCCGGCCTTGATCGTCCTCAGGGCGCCTTCGATCCGGTAGATACCATGCGACTTGCAGGCGTCGCGTTCCGCCGCGACGATGACCCGTGTGATGGCGCTGGCTTGGATGGGGTTCAGTCCGGCCTTGCGGAAAATTGCACCGACGCGCTCATGCAGGGCATCGATAGTGATCGTGGTGTTGGTCATTTCTGGCCTTCGGGTATGGCTGTGCGCAAACGCAGGTGCCGTTAAAAATCCAGACCACTGGCAAAGGCTCTTAGATCCTGTGCAAGCAAAGCGGGCTGCTCGAGGGCTGCGAAATGACCACCGCGCGGCATCGCTGTCCACTGGCGGATGTCCTTGAAGACGCGTTCGACCCAGCTCCTGGGCGGCATCGGCAGCTCTTTGGGAAACAACGCCACCGCAAACGGAACGTAGATCGCCGTGCCGGGCGCGAAGGCAAGCGGGCGGGCGCGCGTTTCCCAATAGAGGCGCATCGACGAAGCGACGGTCCGGGTGAACCAGTAGAGCGAGATGTTGGCGAGCATGTCGTCGCGCGAAAAAGCGGCGTTGGCCAGATCGCCGTCGCAATCGCTCCAGTCTCGGAGTTTTTCGATCATCCAGGCTGCCAGTCCGACCGGCGAATCCGTCAGCCCGTAGGCAAGCGTTTGCGGACGCGTCGCTTGAATATGAGCATAGGCGCCATGAAGATCCGCCCATCCGGCTTTCCGTTCCAGGAAGGCGCGTTCTTCCGATGTCAAGTCACCGTCCGGGCCTGCATCGTGAGGAGGGGAGAATGAGCCGGGGATGAAATTGAGATGCACCCCGGCGAGACTGTCGGGATGCGCGTGTGCCAGACAGGTCGACACGCCGGCGCCCAGATCCCCGCCCTGGGCGAGATATCGTTTGTAGCCGAGACGGCTCATCAACTCGGCCCACAGGTCGGCAATTGTGAACAGGTTGAGACCAGGCTTGGTCGGCCGGCTCGAAAAGCCATAACCGGGAATCGACGGGGCCACGACATTGAAGGCGTCCTCCTGTCTTCCGCCATGCGAAAGCGGGTCGGTCAGAAGCGGGATCAGCCTGTGAAATTCGAAGACGCTGCCTGGCCAGCCATGTGTGAGTATGACCGTTCTGCCGGTCGCAACAGCGGCGCGCGCATGGATGAAATGGATGGTTTCGCCACCGATTTCCGTCTGGTAGTGCGGATGGATGTTCCAGGCGGCTTCCTGCTTGCGCCAGTCGAAGCCGGAGCGCCAGTGCTGCATAAGTAGCCGCAGTTCTTCGTATTCCGTTCCCTGCGCCCAGCCTATCGCCTGCAATTGGTCCGGCTCGCGCCAGTTCGAGATGCGCTTCTTCAAATCGTCGATTTCAGATTGGGCAATCTCGATCGTGAAGGGGCGAATTTTCATGGGGCCCTCTGCTTGCCGACGATGAGGTTCCGGGCGGCGATAAAGTCGCGACGTCGCTGCCGGTTGGCGCGAAGCGCTTCCGTCGACGCTTCGATCGAGACCGCTGAGAAACGCAGGTGCGCGCCGACCGGCGCTTGCGCCAGCCGCCAGAGGTCGGCTTCGATCACCGTAGCGATCTTCGGATAGCCGCCGCACGTGTTGGCATCGGCAAGCTGGATGATCGGCTGGCCGGACGGCGGCACCTGGACGGTGCCCGGCACGATGCCGTGGGAGAGCAATTCCAGCGGTGAGAGGAGGGAAAGCGTCTCTCCGAAAAGGCGATATCCCATGCGGTTGGCGTCGTTGGTGATGTTCCATTCGCTGCCGGTGAAAGCCGCCTGGGCCTCCGGCGTGAAGGCGTCGAATTCGGCGGCCGGCAGAACCCGCAATTCGATTGCGCAGGCCGCGCCGTCCGCCGCGCCGCGCCGCTCCTCCAGCGCTGCGCCAAACCCGCCCGCAGGAAGGCCGCATTGCGCAGGGTTGAGCGCAAGCCGGTCGCCGCGGGACAGGCCGCGTCCGGCGAGCCCGCCGAAACTGCCTTTCACATCCGTCGAGCGCGACCCCATGACTGGCGGCAGATCGAGCCCGCCGGCGAAAGCGATGTAGGAACGGGCACCGATGCGCGGCGCTTCGAGGATAAGGGTCTCGCCGGCGCGGATCGCCATGGCCCACCAGGGCGGGCAGGGCCGGTCGCCGACGCTGACGGCGCAGTCCGCGCCGGTGATGGCGACCGCGGTGTCGATATGCGCGCGCAGCCGGAACGGATGAAGCGCGACCTCGATCCCGGCAGCCGAGGGATCATTGCCCAGCATGAGATTGGCGATCGCCAGCGCCTGGGTGTCCATGGCGCCGCCATGGCTCACCCCCAGCGCCAGATGGCCGGGCCGGCCGAGATCCTGGACGGTGTTCGGCAGGCCGGTGGTGAGGATCTCGATCATGCCGCGATCCCTGCGATTGCGAAGCGGATCGTGTCTCCAGGCCTGAGCAGCACGGGCAATTCCGCTCCGGCCTTGAACAGCGTCACGTCCGTATGGCCGATGATGTGCCATCCGGATGGTGCTGTCATCGGCATGATACCCGCCTGCGCGCCGCCGATGATAACGGCGCCCTCGGCGACTTTGAGGCGAGGCGTGCTGCGCCGTGCCCACGCCAGCCGCGGGTCGAGACCGGACAGATAGGGAAAGCCCGGCATGGCGCCGATGGCGGCGACGGTGTAGGTGGCCGCCGCGTGGCACCTGACGGTCTCGTCGACAGACATGCCGCAATGCGCGGCCCAGCTGGCGAGATCCTCGCCGCGCGCGCCGCCATAGCTGACGGGAATGGTATGATGCGTGCCGGTCACCGCGTGGGCATCGGTGGCGGCCCAGAGCGACATCAGCTGACCGCCGACGCTGTGGGCGTCCGTAGCGAGCGGGTCAAATACCACCAGCAGGTTGTTCATGCCGGGAACGGTCTCGCGCACCCCCTTGAGGCTCAGCGCGGCATTCGCTACCGCCCAGACCAGTTCCTGGGTGGCATCATTGAAAGCCCCCTGCGCGCCATCAAGCAGCAGCGCGCCTGATCCCGCGAGACTGATGTTGGGCGTACCTGCAACCACGGGCGGTCAGTCCTTCACCGGCACCGTATAGTTCAGGATCAGGCGACCGCCATCCGGATAGATGGTTTGGCCGACAATGTAGGAGGCGTCGTCGCTGGCCAGGAAGGAAGCGACACTGGCGATCTCCGAAGGTTCGCCACAGCGGCCGCTCGGCGTGCGCGACAGGATGGTCTGGCGCTGCGCTTCGCTGGCCATGACGGAACTCTTGACCATGTCGGTCAGGATAGTGCCGGGGCCGATGGCGTTGACGCGGATGTTATGCGGGATCAATCCGACGGCCATCACCGCCGTCAACTGCTTGATGCCACCCTTGGACACGGCATAGGCGACCGAATTGGGAATGGCCAGAATGGCGTTGATCGACGACATGTTGATGATCGAGCCGCCGCGTCCCTGCGCGATCATGGCTCTTGCCGCGGCCTGCCCGAGAAGGAAGGGCGCCTTGAGATTGACGCGCTGAACCAGGTCGAAGGCTTCCTCGGGGAAGTCGACGAAATCGTCCAGATGGATGATGCCGGCATTGTTGATGAGCACGTCGACACCGCCGAAGCTTTGCATGGCCTTGGCAATGATGCCGTCGGCCATGTCCCTGCTGATTTCGGAAAGGTCGGCGGACAGCCAGACGGCGCGCTCGCCAAGACGTTCGGCATGCTCGCGCCCGCGATCGGCCTGCACGTCGACAAGCACAACCTTGGCGCCATCGGCATGAAAGCGCTCGGCGCAGGCAAGGCCCAGGCCTTGTGCCGCCCCGGTAACGATCACGACTTTTCCTGCGTGCTTCACGATCCAAATCCCTTTTACGATTTTCGACGCTTATGGATATGTTATCCAACTTATCTTAAACTTCGACGCCATTGCAAGCCCGGATGAATGGCTGCCGGATGACTGCACTAGGCCGGCACGCAGCGGTTTTGGGCAGTCTTTGCTTTTTTCAGAGGACTATCCGCAAGTCGGTTGACACTGCCGAATTAATTGTGATTGGATACTATATTCACAAAAGAGGACCGACAGTGGGAGAACGGGAGATGGCAGATGCACCTCAGGGAAGCGAACTGATAGACGCGTTCCGCGCTCTTGCGACGCCACTGATCAGCGACAATCTCGCTCGTGTCCCCGGAGCTGTCGGGTTGCGGCCATTTCATCGGGTGAGCGGCGTCATGGCGGGGAGGGCGCTGACGGTCAGGACCCGTCCCGGCGACAACCAGTTCATCCATCGTGCGCTCGATCTGTTGCAGCCCGGAGACGTCATCGTCGTCGATGGCGGTGGCTATGAGGGCCGCGCGCTGGTCGGCGAAATCATGACAAGTGTCGCGGCGTCGCGCGGCGCCGCAGGCATTGTCATCGACGGCGCCATCCGCGATGCCGGTGCCATCGGCCGCAGTCCGTTTCCATGCTTCGCGCGGTCGGCCATCCATCTCGGGCCGTACAAGGATGGTCCGGGAGCCATTAATGTTCCCGTCTGCATAGGCGGCATGGTCGTCGGTCCAGGTGACATCGTCGTGGGCGACGAGGATGGCGTCGTGGCATTTCCAATCGACGGTGCCGCGGCCTTGCTGGCCGCCGTCCTGGCGCAGGAAAGCCGCGAGGCCGACATCATGCAGAGCATCCGGGAGAACCGCTACCAGGGGGCGTATGCCCGGGCCTCCGGCGGCAGTCACTGATCTGCCGGGTCAGTCCTTGCCGGTGACAAATCGCGTGGCCGGCTGGCGATCTTGCTCAACATAACCGCTCCGCAGCTAACCGAGGGGCGAAACAATGCATTTCAGGCACGCCGCCTGGATGCGCCAACAGGGGAAAATGGAGAGAATTAATGGTTGTTTCCTTCAAGAGGCTCGCTTGTGCCACCGCCCTTGCCGGGCTGGCTCTGACCACGATGGCCGGGGCTGCCGACATCAAGATCGGCATCGTGGCTCCCATGAC
>NZ_RZQG01000829.1:0-2611 GCF_003998635.1 Mesorhizobium sp. M7D.F.Ca.US.004.03.1.1 | reverse complement strand
GGTCTATCTTGTTGCCGATCAAATCAATTATGGCATCGGAAATGAACAGTTCGACGCCGCAGGCAGGAAATTTCTGGCGAAAGCGGGCGGCGATCGGGGCCAGCACGATCGCGCCATAGTCATTGGATGCGGAAACGCGCAGCACACCAGCCACTTCGGTATTGATCTCGCCGACCTCAGCGACTGCCTCTTCAACATCCCGCAGGATCAGAACGCAGCGTGCGTGCAAAAGGCGGCCTGCTTCGGTCGGCTCGAGCCGCCGCGTCGTACGCACGAGAAGCGCGGTCTTAAGCTCGGTTTCAAGGCGGGCGACCTGTTGGCTGACGACGGCTTTCGTGATGCCAAGTCGCTCGGCTGCCCGGGTAAACGAGCCTGCGTCGATCACGGTGGCAAAATAGGCGAGGCGGTTGGGGTTGATTGGTTCCACGTGACGCCTCAGATTGTAAGCTTATGCCATACAGTGTGTATTATTATAGACAATTTATCAATTAATCCAGTGGAGGTACCTTCCGCGCTGTTCGCTCAACCAGAGACGGACCCGCGGACTGCCATCGCGGCCTGACCTCATTCACGCACCGGAGATATTCCATGTTCACGAGGAGACAGATCATGAAGACCTCATTGGCCCTTGGCGCAACCGCCGTTTTCGCCCCCATCGACAGCAGCCAGGCCGCCAGCGCCAAGCTTGGCTGGAAACATTCCCGGCAGGTCCAAACGGCTTCTTCCGTGCTCCGGTGCTGCTGTCGGGACCGAGCGAAGCCCTGTTGATCGACGGCGGCTTCACCTATCCGGACGGCAGGGCGCTCGCCGATGCCATCAAGGCAACCGGCAAGAAGCTGACCACCATCTACGTCACTCAGTCCGATCCCGATTACTACTTCAGCCTGAAGCCGGTGCGGGAGGCCTTCCCGGAAGCAAAAGTGATCGCTGCCTCCACCACGCTGGACGCCATCAAGGGCAATGTGGAAAAGAAGCTCGCCGTCTGGGGCCCACAATTGAAGGAAAATGGTCCGCAGGCGCTGTCCGACATCGTCTTCCCGGAGGCCTTCGACGGCGCAAAGCTGACCGTCGATGGCGAGACTGTCGAGATCGTCAATGCGGAACAAGGACTAGCCAACCGCCGATATCTGTTCGTGCCGTCGCTCAATGCCGTTTTCGGCGGGGTGATGATCTTCTCGGGCGTTCATGTCTGGACCGCTGACACGCAAACCAAGGAAAGCCGCGCCGCTTGGGTCAAGACGCTGGATGCGATCGCTGCCCGCAAGCCCGCCGTCGTGGTGCCTGGCCACATGGCCCTCGATGCCGCGATCGGTCCTTCGGCCGTGGAGTTCACCAGGTCCTATCTGCTCGCCTTCGAGGAAGAGCTGGACAAGGCGGCCGACAGCGCCGCGTTGAAGGCAGCCATGGAGGCCCGCTTCCCCGGCCTCGGTATGGGTGTAGCCCTCGATATCGGATCCAAGGTCGCCAAGGGCGAGATGAAGTGGGGCTGAGATGGCGACGAACCTCGATTTGATCCGCAGAACCTACGAGGGAACTTCCGAGGAGAACGGCCGCAATCTGCTGGCCGTTCTTTCCCCCGATATCGAATGGACCGAGGCGGAAGGATTCCCCTATGCCGGCACCTATGTCGGTGTCGACGCCCTGATGCAGGGTGTCTTCAAGCGGCTTGGCTCGGAATGGACCGGGTATCACGCCGACGTGCACAGCTTCATTGCCGATGGCGAGCGGGTGGCGGCCTTCGGCGTGTATTCCGGTACGTACAAGGCGACAGGAAAATCCATGACGGCTCCCTTCGCTCACCTCTACGAACTGCGGGACGGCAAGATCATCCGTATGCGGCAGTATGTCGATACGGTGCTCGTCGCGCGCGCACTGACCTGACAACCACACAACCCAAGGAGACATCGATGCTGCAACTTAAATCCTTTGCGGCCGCTGCTTTCGCAGTCGTGGCCCTTGCCGCCGTCGCAAATGCGGGAACACCAAGCCCGTCAAGGCAGTGCAGCAACAGGAACTAACCCAGAAAAACAAGGCGCTCGTCCTGAAGGCCTATCAAGCGCTGTTCGGCGATCATGATCTCACCGCGCTGGACCGTTATTGGGCCGAGGCTTACATTCAGCATAACCCGACGATGACGGATGGCCGAGACTCGGTCAAAAAGCTTCTCAAAAGCGTGGGAGTTGCTCATTGGCCGAAACAGACGGTCGACTTCAAGCGGGTGGTCGCCGAAGGCGACCTCGTCATGACCCAGGTCGTTCAGCCTAAAACAGCTGACACGCCCGAAACCGTCATCATGGATATTTTCCGCGTTAAAAACGGTAAGATCGCCGAGCATTGGGACGTGATGCAGCCAGTGCCTGCCAACCCGGCCAACAAGCGCCCGATGTACTGATCCAGGCTTCTAGTCCGGCACCGGCAACCACTCAAAACCCGAAGGAAACCTGCGCCGGTGGCGGCGGGCCGACGCGCACGCCTTCCATGGCCAGCATCTTCTCCTTGGTGACCGAGCCGCCCGGCGCCGAGAAGCCGCCGATCTTGCCGCCGGCGGCAAGGATGCGATGGCAAGGGATGACCAGCGGCACCGGATTGGCGCCAAGCGCCGCCCCGGTCT
>NZ_RZQG01000828.1:0-2620 GCF_003998635.1 Mesorhizobium sp. M7D.F.Ca.US.004.03.1.1 | reverse complement strand
ATGACAAGGCGCGGATCATCGCAGAGACGCTGGAGCCGAATGCGATCATTTCCGAGGTCGCCCGCCGTTATGGTCTCAGGCCGCAGCAGGTCTTCGCCTGGCGCCGCGAAGCGCGCAAACAGGCCGCTTCGGTGCAGCAAGATTCTCCTGCCTTTGTGCCGGCGGTTGTGGCGGCGGCGGAACCTGCAGCCAGCCGTTCACCGAAGCAGCGGAAACGGCAAGCCACCCGAGATGCCGGCATGATCGAGCTTGAGATCGACGGCATCGCGATGCGCGTCGGCCGGGGCGCCGATACCAAGACGGTGGCCGCAGTGATCCGCGCGCTGAAGGCGACGTCGTGATCGGGCCGACGGGTGCGGTCAAGGTCATGGTGGCGACGAAGCCCGTCGACTTCCGCAAGGGTGCGGAGGGATTGGCGGCGCTGGTGCGAGAGACAATGGGGGCCGATCCGTTCAGCGGGGCCGTCTACGTCTTCCGGGCGAAGCGGACTGACCGGATCAAGCTGATCTTCTGGGATGGCACCGGGGTTTGCCTGCTAAGCGTTTGGAGGATGGGGAGTTCCGCTGGCCGAAAGTGCATGACGGCATGATGCGGCTGACGGCCGCGCAGCTCTCGGCGCTACTCGAAGGTCTCGACTGGCGGCGAGTCCATGAGGCGCGCCGGACCCGCGTGCCAGCCCAGGCGGGCTGACCCGCGACGAAGTGAATCAGCCTAGATTCCGCTGTCGCGGGCTGTCGGCGAATATGGTCTGATCCGTTCATGGCGATGACGGCTGACCAGCTTCCCGACGATCCGGACGCGCTGAAGGCGATGGTCCTGGCGCACGACGTCGAGAATGCCCGTCTGATTCAGATCATCAAGGAATTGCAGCGTCACCGCTTCGGCCGGCGTGCCGAGACGCTCCCCGAGGATCAATTGCTGCTGGGGCTCGAAGAGGCGGAGCAGATCGAGGCCGCCGGTGAGGAAGAGAAGGAGCAATCTGCTCCCGCCGAGCGGCAAGCAAAGGCCACGAGGCGCCGGGCCAACCGGGGCGCGCTGCCACCCCATCTGCCGCGCGTGGAGATGGTCGTCGACATCGAGGACCATGCCTGCCCATGCTGCCGCAATGGCTTGCATCGGATCGGCGAGGACGTGAGCGAGCGGCTCGACATCGTTCCGGCGCAGCTGCGTGTAATCGTCGTGCGCCGGCCCAAATATGCCTGCCGCGCCTGCGAGGACGTCGTGGTTCAGGCTTCCGGCGCCGGCCCGGCTGATCGAGGGTGGTCTTCCGACCGAGGCAACGGTCGCCCAGGTGCTGGTCTCAAAATATGCCGATCACCTTCCGCTCTATCGTCAGGCGCAAATCTACGCCCGGCAGGGTATCAATCTCGATCGCTCTACGCTCGCCGACTGGGTCGGCCGCGCCGCCTGGCACCTGCGTCCGGTGCATGAGCGGCTGCTTGGCAAGCTGAAGTCCTCGGCAAAACTCTTCGCCGACGAGACGACCGCGCCGGTGCTCGATCCCGGCCGCGGCAAGACTAAGACAGGTCAACTCTGGGCCTATGCCCGCGATGACCGACGATGGGAGGGGAGCGACCCGCCGGGCGTCGCCTATGTCTATGCGCCGGACCGAAAGGCCGAGCGTCCGATCGCTCATCTCGCAGGCTTCACCGGAATCTTGCAGGTCGACGGCTATGGCGGCTATCGCGTGCTGGCCGACAAAAGCGGCGTCACGCTCGCCTTCTGCTGGGCGCATGTCCGTCGGCGCTTTTATGAACTGGCAGCAGCCGGTCCCGCGCCGATCGCCAGTGACGCGCTGAGACGGATCGCCGAACTCTACAAGATCGAGGATGACATCCGTGGCCGATCGGCCAACGAGCGCCGCGCGATGCGTCAGGACAAAAGCCGCGCCATCGTCGCCGATCTCGAACCCTGGCTGCGTGAGAAGCTCGGCCTGATCAGTCAGAAGACCAAGCTCGCAGAGGCAATCCGCTACACGCTCTCACGCTGGGAAGGCCTCTCGCACTTCCTTGACGACGGCCGCATCGAGATCGACAGCAACACCGTCGAACGCTCGATCCGTCCGATCGCAATCTCGGGGTCATTCTGCCCATGTTGGGCAGGAGGTCGAAGTCCCGTGCGCAGCAATGGATCTGGGCTCCCCGCGCGCGTCGCTTGCTGCACTGCTTGAACTGAACAAGCTCTTGATCCAGCGCCGTTTCCGGCGAGGCTCTCCGGATGGTTTCATCATCGGGGAGACTCAAAATGAGAACCTTGCCGCCACCGACACGATCTCTCGTGATCGTTCGCCAGCTCAGCATGCGCTCGACTCGCACAAGCTAGTCGGGCTGAGCGCAGCGCAACGAACGATCGTGATCGCCCGGCTCGCCAATGTGCTGATGGCCGCCGCCGGTATCGTGACGGAGGAGAGCCGCGATGACGAGCCGTAATCTGATTCCGGCCACCATCCTCAAGCGCAAGGCCGTTGTCTATGTACGTCAGTCCACGCAGGCGCAAGTGCAGCTCAATCTTGAGAGCCAGCGTCGGCAATATGAGCTGGTCGACGTCGCGCGGCGCTGGGGATTCCGCAAGGTTGAGGTGATCGACGAGGACTTGGGACGCACCGCAAGTGGAGCTGTGG
>NZ_RZQG01000827.1:0-2620 GCF_003998635.1 Mesorhizobium sp. M7D.F.Ca.US.004.03.1.1 | reverse complement strand
GAAACTGCCGAAAGCCGGCCGTCGACCGTGTTTGTCATCAGCCACGACGTGCCCTGACACGAGATAGCGGAATAGCGGACCTGTTGAGGCCTGCGGCTTCGGTCAAACGGGGCAGCCTGAAACACACACGATGGCCGTAGCCGTCGTGAGCTTTTCGCGCTTCACCAGCGTCGGTCGTTCATAAGTCTTCTTCATGAGATGTCCCCCAATGCCCCGGAGAAGTGGCGCATTTGGGCACACGGATTGTCAAGTCGACGCTAAAGAAGGCCTGCCACAGCCGGCACGCAGTTCAATCGGCACAATTCTCTTCGGCATCTGGGCGCGTCAATCTGCCGCTCTATGTCTTCCTTGTCGCAATGATCAAGGATGGAGATTGGCATGGATCGGCGATTGCTTCTAACTGGAATGCTTGGACTGGCCGGGGCTGCGACCGTGATCGCTATTGCGCGTCCTGCCATCGCGTTGGCCGGCATTCCGAATAAGGGACCCGGCATTCTCGATGAACTCGACAAACCGTCCGACGCCATCCTCGACCAGGATGGTCCTGATGTCCAAGACGGCATCGAGCCCGTGCGCTGGTATCGCAGGAGGCGCCGCCGCGGCTGGAGACGGGTTTGCCGTCGCTATTGGCGTCACGGTTACTGGCGCCGTAGATGTTTCCGCAGATCCTTCTGGATCCGCTTCTGACGAAAGCCGGCAGACGCGAAGCTCTCGGCATCCGCCGGGGCTCTCGTTGTCGATATTGGCTAGACTTCCAGCCAAGGAAAAAGGCCCGCCACCATCGGGCAGCGGGCAGATTCTGGAGTGCCAGGGGATCAACCCAGCAATTGGTCAACGAGCGGGCCACGGGTTGGTTGCAAGCGGCACGCAGGCCGACTGAGCGTTTTTAACCAAGTCGCAGGGCTGGAGGCGGTTCGGCGCGCCTTAATATTCGATCAAATAAAGTAGCGGAGCGCCCAATGGACATTTTCAAAACTGTCAGGTCTTTTCATGTAAAACTCAGACCTGACCCTTACTTTCCGAGTATAGATGGAAAGAAGCGGCCCGGCAGCCTTTCCTTTGGGTGGACTTGCTACCGGGCCTGACCGGAGCGGGGTGTAGTGGGGGAGCTCCGGCTGCCTCCCGAAATACCACTTTCTCTTTATATGCGCTCTAGCTAATTTAATGGGAACTACGCGCGACCCGGTAACCGGCTGCACCCATCACGGGAAAGTGAACGTGACGTCGCTGTGGAGTTCTGATCATTGGATGCCTCCCATTGAAGGAGGTCCCCCATGCCTGCTTATGCCATTCTTGCTTTGGCTATTATCGGTGAGGTTGTCGCAACGAGCGCTATGAAAGCCTCAGAGGGCTTCACCAGGCCTGGCCCGTCGATATTGGTGCTGCTCGGTTACGCAGCGGCATTTTTCTTTCTGTCCCAGGTCCTGGATCGGATACCGGTTGGCGTCGCCTATGCAGTATGGGCGGGCGGCGGCATTGTTCTGGTCGCGTTGGTCGCCTGGATTGTCTATGGGCAAAGACCCGACCTGGCAGGCTTCGTCGGCATGGGCCTGATCCTGGCCGGCGTATTGGTTCTAAACCTACTGTCCAAAGCGAGCGCCCATTAATTGGGCCGGGTTTGTCAGGTGCGCGCATTACCGGGCGCGCCGCTAAGCCCGCTGTATGGTGAGCGCTGGTTTTGTTCGGAGGCGGAAGCTCGCGTCGCAGGCTGGCGCAAGGCAAGGCGATAGGCCATTACGTTACGGCAACCAATATATGATGACTGACTAAAGTGCGGAACGTCCAACAAACATTTGTGGAACCTTTACAGGCCTCTCAGACCTTTGCGTGCGGAAGACAAGACTTTAGTCCTGCTGTCTTATATTTTGGAGCGGACGTTACGGCGCTACACAAGGCTGGCCTCCACGGGGTCAAGGCCGTTTATATCTACGCCTGGATAGGGACTTCAGTCTTAATTGAGTAATCTCTAATGTATCTATAGCATTGGGCAATGCGGGGGACGATCCCAATCGCCAAAAGCCTAATCCCGCGATGGCCGGTGCCCACTCAACTCCTAGTATACCCCAGCACCGGCCATCCTTTTGGGCATATTTGAGATTGGTTGACATAACGGAACGTCCAGTGGACATTCGCGCAAACGTCAGACCTTGGTTGGTGAGGCGCAAGGCTTTGGTCCCTGCTGTCTTATAATTAAGAACGGAAGTTGATCGGCGCGACACATCAAGTCGATTTGCGCTGACGATCCCTTTGTTTTTCGAGGAACAGCTTGGCGTGTTCCGCCCAATCAGCCGCCGTGACTTTGTGCTCCTGAACGGACTTTCCGAAAGCCTTGCGCAGAGCGTCAAGGTCAAAGGCCCACATTTGTTCGCCTTCGGTGCTGTTCGATTTTGCGTCGCCCGTCCCCATGGAAACGATGGTATGCACCGCAAGTTCAATCTTTCAAGGATCAATGCCTGACTTCTTTTGGGTATATCCGGGTATGTCAAATATATAATCGCCACATAAAAACAGGTTCAAACCGTGAACAAAATCTGGCATGGTGCCTGCCATGCCGATCATCTCCCCCATCCCGATCAACCCTCTCATCGACGGTCGCCAGTCCGAACGCGCCATGCTGGTC
>NZ_RZQG01000826.1:0-2630 GCF_003998635.1 Mesorhizobium sp. M7D.F.Ca.US.004.03.1.1 | reverse complement strand
CGTCAGGTTGCCGCATGGTGAAGGACTTCCCCTTCCCGCCTATGAAAGCACTGGCGCGGCCGGCATGGATTTGCGCGCCGCGGTGCCGGACGACCGGCCGCTGCTGATCCTGCCGGGAAAACGCGCTTTGGTGCCGACCGGGCTGATCCTGGAAATTCCGGAAGGCATGGAGGGTCAGGTCCGGCCACGCTCGGGTCTTGCTTTCAAACATGGCCTTACCGTCCTCAACACGCCCGGCACCATCGACAGCGACTACCGCGGCGAGGTCAAGGTGTTGCTGATCAATCTGGGCGACGAGGATTTCGCGGTGACGCGCGGCATGCGCATCGCCCAGATCGTCTTCGCGGCGGTGACGCAGGCGGCCGTGGAAGAGCGCACATTGGCAGGCGGCACCGCGCGTGGCGCGGGCGGGTTCGGCTCGACCGGCACCGCCTGATGTCTGAACTGCCTAAACTTGTCATCTTCGACTGCGACGGCATCCTGGTCGATACTGAGAACTTGGCCAACCGGCGCCTCGCCGAATGGCTGACCGCTGCCGGCTATCCGACAAGCTTCGAATATTGCCGCAAGAATTTCTCCGGCCGCAGCATGGCGTCGGTGCAGAAAGAGATCGAAGCAGAGACCAGCGTCAGGCTCGGCGCCGATTTCGTCGATCGCTGGAATGCCGGCCTGCCGGACCTGTTCGCCCATGGCGTCGAGGCGATCCCCTACGTCCGCGAGTTTGTCGAAGCCGTGCGTTCAGCCGATATCGCCTATTGCGTCGCCACCTCGGCCCGGGTGTCGAAAATGCACATCACGCTTGGCCAGACCGGACTGTTGCCGCTGTTCGAGCACGCGATGTTTTCTTCGACCATGGTCGGTCGCGGCAAGCCGTTTCCCGACCTGTTCCTGCATGCGGCCAAAACCATGGGCTTTGCGCCCGCCGACTGCATCGTCATCGAAGACAGCGTCGCCGGCACGCAGGCCGGCATCGCCGCCGGCATGCGGGTGTTTTCCTATCATGCCGATCCCTATTCCGACCGCGACGGCCTGATCCAGGCCGGCGGCATCCTTTTCGACGACATGCGCGAGCTTGCCGGGCTGGTGCCGATCCACTGACCATCGTCCCGACTGGACGGCTTGGTGGGCTGTGCTACGTTCCGCGCCCGACAGCCTGAGGCGACGACCATGCCGACGAACCTGCTTCGCTTCATCCTCGCCGTGATGCTGCTGCCATTGCTGTGGACCGCAGCGCTTGCCCAAGACGCCAGCCTTCCGGATCTAGGCAGCCCACTGCCCGGCCGAAAAGATTTCACCTATCTCGACCTCGCCAGGATGGTCATTCCTGATCTTGCCGCCGACAAGAATGGCTTTTACAGGGGCGGGCTGCCGATCAAGATGCGCCATATCGAGGGGCTCGACAGCGGCGGCTCGCCGCCCGAGACGTCGGGCTTTTCCAACGCTGCAGTGCTTGCCATCAGGGCTGGCGGCAAGGACCGCTTGACCATGCTGTTCGATCTCGGTGATTCCCCCGATAGCGCCGAGGGCTATGCGGTGCTGGCGCTGTACGACATTACGGGCAAGCCAAAGCTGCTCGACGCCGCCAATGTCGCCCTCGACCGCAGCACCTATTTCCGCGAACCCGGCAAGCTCGCCGTCGGCGCCAGTGATGACATCCTCACGATCGAGAGTTCGCATTCCAATTCAAACCAGAACTATATTATCGTCCCGCTGATCATGGTTGCCAGGGACAGGTTGAAGCTGATCGACATCATCTACATGTTCAATGAGCACGTGTGTGCCTACAGCCGGACGCAGGACATTGCCTTCAAAGCCATCGCCGAGGGCCAACGCCATGCCGCCATCAAGGTGACGGTGACCGATGCCACAGTGCTGAACGGCGAAAGCTGCGGCGACGAACCGCCCAAGCCTGAGTCCCACGCGATTTCCATCACCTATCACTGGGACAAGAAGACATCGCGCTACGCCAAGGATTCCGACGCGCTGGACAAATTGGCAGGAGAGAACGCCAAACGCTTCTGAACCAACCGCATTCGTTTGCCCGGTCAAATGGGGCAGGATAAAATCCGCTTAGCCACACAGCACATGATGGGGGAATTACCATGGACAAGGGCAAGATCTTTCGCGACCTGCATGCCTCGACCTTCGTCATGCCCAATCCCTGGGATATCGGCACGACGAAGCTGCTGGGTTCCTTCGGCTTCACGGCACTGGCGACGACCAGCGCCGGCTTTGCCTTTTCGCGCGGCCTGCCGGACGGCGCCGTGACCTTCGAGGCGATGATCCACCATTGCCGCGAGGTGACGGCGGCGACCAGCCTGCCGGTCTCGGCCGACCTCGAGAGGGGCAAGGGCGACAGCGCCGAGCAGGCTGCCGAAACCATCTTCGCGGCCGAAGCGGCCGGTCTTGCCGGCTGCTCGATCGAAGACCACACTGGCGATCCGGACAAGCCGATCTATGATTTTACGCATGCCGTCGAGCGCGTCGCGGCAGCCGTGGAGGCGGCGCGGGCGCTGAAGCGCGATTTCGTCTTCACCGCGCGCGCCGAGAATTTTCTGTGGGGCAAGGCCGACCTCGACGACACCATCAAGCGGCTGCAGGCCTTCGAGAAGGCCGGCGCCGACGTGCTC
>NZ_RZQG01000825.1:0-2635 GCF_003998635.1 Mesorhizobium sp. M7D.F.Ca.US.004.03.1.1 | reverse complement strand
CCGATGTCGCGGTCACCGACAACCAGCCGGTGAAAGCCGGTGACGTGCTCCTGCGTATCGACGACAGCGACTATCAGGCGAGCCTCGCGGAGGCGAATGCCGGCGTGGCTTCCGCCCAGGCCGGCATCGTCGATGTCGAAGCCCAGATCGAAGCACAAAACGCCAAGATCGATGCGGCACAAAAGCAGGTGGCGCAAGCCCAGGCCGCGCTCGATTTTGCCAAGGCTGAGGACCAGCGCAACCGCGAGCTGCTGGCCAAGGGAACCTCCACTCAACAGCAGGCCGAACAGGCCGCTTCGACGCTGCGTCAGGATCAGGCGGCCCTCGACAGCGCTGGAGCAAACGTGGCTGCCACGAAAAGCCAGGTCACTGTTTTGCAGGCGCAGGAAAAGAGCGCGCAAGCAAAACTCAATCAGGCCAACGCCACTCAGGAGCAGGCGCGCACCACACTGTCGCGCACCACCATCACCGCGCCGGTTGCCGGACGGGCAACCAGCATCTCGGCGGCCATCGGGACGTATGCTCAGCCCGGCCAGGTGCTGATGATGTTTGTTCCCGACGAAGTCTGGGTGAAGGCCAATTTCAAGGAAACGCAACTCGACCTGATGCGGCCGGGACAGTCGGTTGACATCGAGATCGACGCCTATCCCGAAAAGGCCTTCCACGGTCGCGTCGACAGCATCCAGGCAGGCAGTGGCACGGCCTTCAGCCTGCTGCCGGCCGAGAACGCCACGGGCAATTTCGTCAAGGTGGTGCAGCGCGTGCCGATCAAGATCGTCTTCGACCAACCGCCGGGCGTGCTGCTCGGTCCGGGCCTGTCGGTTGTACCGACAGTCAAGGTGAGATGAGCGCCGTCGAAATGGCCGGTGGCGCGAGCGAAAGCCGGTCCGCCGCCGGTGGCCGCAACCCCTGGCTCATCGCGGTCATCGTCTCGATCGCCACCTTCATGCTGGTGCTCGATACCTCGATCGCCAACGTCGCCCTGCGCAACATCGCCGGCAGCCTGGCGGCGGGAATGGACGAAAGCACCTGGGTGATCACCACCTATCTGGTCGCCAATTCCGTGATCATCCCGGTCAGCGGCTGGCTGGCCAGCGTCATCGGCCGCAAGCGCTATTACATGTTTTGCGTGGCGACCTTCACCATAGCATCGCTGCTGTGCGGGTTGGCGCCCAACCTGGAGATGCTGATTGTCTTCAGGATCCTGCAAGGCCTTGGCGGCGGGGGCATGGCGCCCAGCGAACAGTCGATCCTCGCCGACACCTTTCCCCCGGAAAAACGTTCGCAGGCGTTCGCGCTGTATGGCATCGCCGTCATCGTCGCGCCGACCGTCGGGCCGACCATCGGTGGCTGGCTGACCGACAATTTTTCCTGGCACTGGATCTTCTTCATCAACGTGCCGTTTGGCATCATGTCGCTTGCCCTCGTGCAGTGGCTGCTGGTCGAGCCTGATGTGCTCGAACGCGAACGGCAGGAACGGTTGAAGGGCGGCCTCCGGATAGACTGGGTCGGGTTCATCCTGGTCGCCACGGCACTTGGCTGCCTGGAGATCTTCCTTGATGAAGGCCAGCGCAACGACTGGTTCGCATCAGGTTTTATCACTACCTTTGCCGCGATTTCGGCGATCTCATTTTTGCTGCTGATCCCATGGGAGTTCAGTCACCGCGATCCGGTCGTCGACATCCGCCTGCTGTTCAGCCGTCAGTTCGGCACGTCGTTCCTGGTGATGATGGCGGTCGGCGCCGTGCTGTTCAGCACCACACAGTTGATGCCGCAGCTGCAGCAGACCGCTTTCGACTATACGGCGACCCTGTCGGGCCTCTCGATGATGCCGGGCGGCATCGCCATGCTGATGCTGATGCCGATTTCGGGATTTGCCGCCGGCGTCGTGCAGCCCAAATATCTGATCATGATGGGCATGTCCGTTGTGGTGGTCGCGCTGTGGCATATGACGTCGCTCACCCCGGACGCCAGCTTCCGCTTCTTTGCCTTTGCGCGCATCTTCCTGATGATTGGCCTGCCGTTCCTGTTCATCCCCATTTCGACGGCCGCTTACGTCGGCCTTGTTCCGCAGCAGACCAATCAGGCATCGGCGCTGATCAATGTTGCCCGCAACATCGGCGGCAGCATTGGCGTGTCGCTATCCAACACGGTGATCGCTCAGAACGCGCAGCTCCACCAGGCAAACCTTGTCAGTCATACGGCACAATCGTCTCCTCAATACCAACAGGCGCTGCGTCAGGTGACCGAGCATTTCGTTGCCCAGGGATCGACTATGCTCCAGGCCAAGCAACAGGCCGTCGGCTGGATTGGGCAGTTGATCGCGCGCCAGGCTTCGCTGCTCGCCTATGTCGACGTCTTTCGCTACTGCGCAATCGTGACGGCGTTGTTTGTCCCCCTCGCCTTGCTGCTGCGGTCTCCAAAGCCTGACAAGCGCTAGCTGAAATATCGTGGGCGCCGGAACTCTCTAGCCGGCTTTTCGTTCAGACCCTATCCAACAAAGGAGAAAAAATCATGCCACGCGGTGACAAATCGAAATACACCGACAAACAGGAACGCAAGGCCGATCACATCGCAGAAGGCTACGAGAAGCGCGGGGTTTCCGACAAGGAAGCCGAACGGCGCGCATGGGCGA
>NZ_RZQG01000824.1:0-2642 GCF_003998635.1 Mesorhizobium sp. M7D.F.Ca.US.004.03.1.1 | reverse complement strand
CATTGGTGCCGATCGCTGTATGCGAAGATCGAAGCGATCGGGCTGAATGTGATAAATTCAAGCCATGGGCGATTCCCTCGATCTTTCGACAGCCGATCTCGCGGCGCTGGCCTTCTTCCTCGTCGCGTGGCTGCTGCACACGTTCGCCTCCGACGGCAAGCTGGTCAGTCGCGTGTCGCTGACCACGGCGATGAATGCACAGCGGCAAGCCTGGATGCGGACCATGGCCGAGCGCGAGATCCGCATCGTCGACACCGCCATCATGAGCGGCCTGCAGCAAGGCACCGCCTTCTTTGCCTCCAGCTCCCTGATCGCGATCGGCGGCTGTTTTGCTTTGCTCGGCGCGTCCGACCGGGTTCTTGAGGTGCTCAGCGACCTGCCCCTGGGTGGTGCGCCGTCGCGCGCGGCCTTCCAGATAAAGGTGTTCGGACTGGTGCTGATCCTGGCGTTTTCGTTCTTCAAATTCGGCTGGGCGTACCGGCTGTTCAACTATTGCACGATCCTGATCGGCGCGGTGCCGATCCCGCATGGCGAAGCCTCGCGCAATCCGGTCACCGAGACGGCGGTGTGGCGGGCGGCGCAAATGAACATGCTCGCCGGAAAACACTTCAACTCCGGCCTGCGCGGCGTGTTCTTCTCGATCGGTTATCTCGGCTGGTTCGTCGACCCCATGGTGTTCGTGCTGTCAACGCTGTTGCTGCTGGCGGTGCTGGTGAGGCGCCAGTTCTTCTCGGCCGCCAGACAGGCGGTGATCGGTCAGCCGCCAGGGCTCGGAAAAGGCTGATCGATCCGCCCTGACAGCCAGTAGGCGGTCAGCCCGATCCATTCGCGGATGGCGATGGTGGTGGCCTGCAGCGAATCGGCTGGATTGTCGCGGAACAGGCCGATGCCTTCTTTGCCCGAGGTGCGATAGTCGACCGGCCAGGGAACAGTCGCAAAACCGGCCTTGTCGAACAGCGCCTTGGCGCGCGGCATATGGAAAGCCGAGGTCACCAGCAGCCAGGTCTCGCCGGGCTTCGGCGTTACCAACTCCTTGGTGAAGACCGCGTTCTCATAGGTGTTGCGGGATTTGTTTTCGAGGATCAGGCGATCGGCCGTCACGCCAAGCGCGGTGAGCAAGCGAGGGGCCGTGGCGGCGTCACCCTCGCCTTCGAGAAACAACTCGCCGGTGCCGCCGGAGACGATCACCTTGGCCGTGGGAAAGCGCCGGGCCAGAACCGCTGTCTCGACCATCCGATCGCCGCCACTGTTCAGCTCATAGCCGCCTCGCACCAGATTGATGGCGCCCTCAAAACCGCCGCCGAGCACGACAATGCCGTCGACCTTTTCCGGCAGCGGCGGGCGCGCAAAGCGCTCTTCGAGCGGATTGAGCATCATGGCGCCGAGCGACGTCCAGGCCGACAGCGCAAGGATCAGAAATGCCAGCACGCCGCCGGTGGCCGCCAACCGCCTTCGGCCGATCATGGCCGCGAGCAGTCCCGCCAGCAGCAGGAAGATCGCCAGATTGAGCGGCTGGATGAAGAACCAGAAGATCTTGGAGAGATAGAAGAACATTAGCTGCCTATCGTCGGCTCGAATTCTCACGACCGATGAAGTGCTCGACGGCACTCGTCACAGCCTCGGCCTCGGGTCGGCTCAGCTCCCTGCCGAAAACAAGGACGCCGTTCGTGTTGGTCAACCTGATGACTTCCGACAGCCCCGCTTCATCCGTTGGATAGGTATGGTCGAGGATTTCGGTCTCAAGGTGCCCTTTCAAAGGCAATGACGAACGATTTCGCAAAGAACCCCTGACGTCGCGCACGGCTGCGGCGTTGGTTAGCCGCAGGGTTTCCTTGCCGAATACCAGCCAGATGAAATCCTTGCCGAGGAAATAGGTGAAAAGGGCAATGATCGCCGCGAACGACAGCAGGCCGAGAGTGCCGCTGGCGACGGTTGCGGGCGACGTGTCGGTCAATCCCATGTAGCCGGTGTAGGCAACGATCCCGGCCCCAATCAGAACGAAGCCCGTCCTGAAATCCGTGGTGCGTGGTGGGTTGGTAATCAGCAGTTCGTCTCCCGTCTCGACGATGGAAATGCGAGACGGGGGCGGCATGCTACCACCATTTCTCCGGCTGGAATGTGCCCGCCGCCTGCTCGATGACGGCAGCGGTCTGGAACAGGGTTTCCTCATCGAACGGCCGGCCGATGAGTTGCAGCCCGAGCGGCAGGCCCTTGGCGTCGAGCCCGGCGGGCACGGCAATGCCCGGCAGGCCGGCCATGTTCACGGTGACCGTGAAGATGTCGTTCAGGTACATCTTGACCGGATCGGCAGCCATGTCCTCGTCGGCGATGCCGAAGGCGGCGGATGGCGTCGCCGGGGTCAGGATGACATCGACGCCGGCGGCGAAAACAGTCTCGAAATCGCGCTTGATCAGATTGCGCACTTTCTGCGCCTGCAAATAGTAGGCGTCGTAATAGCCGGCCGACAGCACATAGGTGCCGATCATGATGCGGCGCTTGACCTCGCGGCCGAAACCGGCGGCGCGGGTCTTCTCATACATGTCGACGATATCCTTGCCCGGCACGCGCAAGCCGTAGCGGACGCCATCATAGCGGGCGAGGTTGGACGAAGCCTCGGCGGGCGCCACGATGTAATAGGCGGG
>NZ_RZQG01000823.1:0-2642 GCF_003998635.1 Mesorhizobium sp. M7D.F.Ca.US.004.03.1.1 | reverse complement strand
GCCATGTTCGTTCCGGGCGAACGCACCGGAAAATTCCGCCTCGGCAAGGACACGCTTCTCGCCTCGGACAAGGGCAGCAGCATTTCCTTCGAGGACTACGCTATCGTCATGGTCGATGAGATCGAGAAGCCGGCCCACATCAGGCAGCGCTTTACCGTCGGCTATTGAGTGGGCGAGTGGTGGCGGCCGAGCCTCAATCGAGGCCGGCCGACGCCAGCCGCATCAGCGCTTCGCGGACGCCGGCGCGCCGGTAGGTCTCGGTGACGAGGCCGTCCTGTCTCAGCGCCTCGCGGCGGCGTTCGACAAAGGCGCGTTCCTCGCTGGTCAGGTCGTGCTCTCGCTTGCGCAGCCATTCCTGGTAGGACGGATCGACTTCCTGACCGGCTTGGCTGCCGTCGAAACCGAAGCCGGCCGGTTGTCGGTAATAGCGGGGCCGCAAGGCGCTGTTGGGGTTGTATTCAGTTCGCCTGTCGTTGCCTGAAATGACGAGGTCGGGATCCGAAACCCGGCCCGACGGGCTGTAGACGAATGCCGACACAATCCGGTCGAGCGCCGCGTCGACTTCCTTCGGCCGGTGCACGACTTCTTGTGGCTGGCGATCGGGGACGGCAAGCCGGGTGATGCCACGATCGTTGATGGCGTCGAGCACCTCACGGTGATCGCGCGAGGTGATGACCTCGCGCCGGGCCGGCCAGAAATCATAGGGCGCATGCGCGCCATAGCCCTTGCCGATGTGGAAGGCATAGATTTCCGGATAGACCGTCAATTCGGTGCGGCGGCTTGGCTTGACGTCGTAGAACGAGGTGATGGCGATCTGCAGCAGATGGGTCGCGCCGATGCCGCCAAGCGCGTCGTCGATCACCAGGCCGAAACGGTCATGCGGGTTCCAGTCCGGCAAGGCCTCGGCGATCGAAGCGGGCTTGCCGTCGATCTCGACATCGAACATGTTCGCTTTCAACAATGTCACGACATGCATTGGGCTCTCCTGACGGCCGTCTTTCGATTCGACAAGGCTTCCGATTCGCCAAGTCTTCATCAGACCAGCCATGAACACGCTTGTCAGCCCATATCGGGTTTGGCCCCCTCCTTCCGCACCGGTGCCCGTATCGCTCTAACTCTTTGTTTTGACACAATTCCGGACAGAAAACCGTTTCACACTTTTCCTGGAATTGTTCTAATGTCCTCGACTCGCGGAGGATTGATCATGGAGCATAGCCGGCTGTCGAAGAAGGAGCGGCATGAGCTCATCCTGTCGGAAGTGCGCCGGTCGGCCTCGATCCGTATCTCCAGGCTCGCCATACGCCTTGGCGTCGCCGGCGAGACGATCCGTCGCGACCTTATCGAGCTTGGCGATGCGGGGCTGCTCAACCGAACCTATGGTGGCGCAACGATCTCGCTTGTGACATCCGAGCCGGTGATTGCCGAGCGCAGCCAGACCATGGTCGAGGAGCGTACCCGGATCGGGCGTGGCGCGGCCGGACTGGTCAAGAAAGGCCAGATCGTGATGATCGACGGAGGCTCGACAACCTACGAGGTGGCGCGCAATCTCTCGCAGTTGAGGCGCGACCTGACCGTCATCACCAACTCCATCGGGGTGGCCTCGGTAGCCGGCGCCAATCCGACTTTCCGGGTTGTCCTCTGCCCCGGCACCTATGACAGCCGCGAAGCCAGCGTGTTCGGCGAGGATACGGTCGAATTCATCAGGCGCTACAATGCCGACATTGCCATCATCGGCGCCTCAAGCCTGTCCGCGGATGGGCCCAGCGACATGATCTCGGGAGCAGCGGCGGTCAAGCGGGCGATGATCTCGAGAACGTTGTCGACAGCGCTGGTGGTGACCAACGACAAGTTCGGCCGCAACAGCCTCGAGCGCGTGTGCGGCCTCGGCGAGCTTTCCGACATCGTCACCGATCGCGAGCCGCAGCCGGCGCTGCGCGCCGTCATTGAAGCGGGCGGAACGGAACTTCACGTCTTTGGCGGCGGCTGAGCCTATCCGGCATCCCGGTTTGTCAGCGCGATATGACAACAGCCGGAGCCATGGCCCGGAGTCCAGGTGACATTGTCGAAACGCACGCCGGTCGCCTCGAACAGGCCTCGGTCGAAGGCGCCGGCAATGCGGCAGAGCGTGGCGAGTTTCTCATCTCCGACGCCGGCCTCGACCCAGGCGTCTTTCAGCGGGCAGCGTTTCACCTTGAAGGCGATATGGTCGTCGCCGCGTTCGACATCGGCCGGATACATCAGGCCGCCATCCGGGCTGACCGCCAGGAAGGCCTCGCCGATCGCGCGAGCGTCGTTAGCGCCGAAGCTGGCGAAAGCGACCGCCGCGACTTCCTTGCCGCGCTGTTCGATGGCGCGGATCATGATCGCCTCGGCCTGTTTGGCGCCCAGCTTCCCGGTCAGTTCTTCGAGGAACAGGCGGTATAGATCGGCTCGGTTGCGAAAAGCGGAATCGAGTTCGCGCGACAGTTTCTCGGCTCTGGCTTCGGAGTCGGTCATGATGCGTCTTGTGTGGTCCGGTTCAATCTCGGTGCGGCCGCCACCAGCGCCTTGCCGATGGCTGATTGCGGCGCGTCGATGACGGCGCAGGCATCGCCACTCTCGGCAATCCGCCCGGCATCGAGAAGGACGACGCGGTGGGCGAT
>NZ_RZQG01000822.1:0-2654 GCF_003998635.1 Mesorhizobium sp. M7D.F.Ca.US.004.03.1.1 | reverse complement strand
ATGCTGCGACTTTGAGAGCTGCGGTCAGCGCGTCCATGGTCAGCTCTTCACCGCCATCATCATCATCGAATGGAACGCCTTGACGATCGCCGTGTTGAGTTCGAAGGAGCGGCGCACCTCGCCGGCCTTCAGCAACTGGTCTTCCAGCACGACCGAGTTCTTGGACGGCATGACGACGCCGTCATCTTCCTGCGGCTTGATGGTGAAGCCGGCATTGGTCGCTGCGTTGCCGAGATGGCCGGCCTGCGTGGCCTGCAGCGATACGGCTGTGCGGTCGAGCACCTTTTCGAACGGCTCGACATCGTTTGCCGTGTAGCCCGGCGTGTTGGCGTTGGCGATGTTGCCGGCGACGGCGGACTGGCGCACGGCCAGCCACTGGGCTTGCTTGGCGGCGAGGTCGAAAAGGGAAACGGGCTCCATGAGAATCTCCGGGCGTGTTCCCGAAGACTAGGCCGCCAGTCTTGCGCGGACCTTGCGGATGGCCGGAGGCCTGAGATGGGGCGTTTACTTGGAGAGTTCGATCACCTGGTCGGCACTGGTGACCATGACCCATTTGCCGTTGCGCTGCTCGATGGAGGATACCTGGCTGGAGTCGGGCAGTATCGAGCCACGCTGGACGATCCAGAGGCCAGCGTCGTCCTCGATCATGGCGCGGCCGTTGGCGACATGAACCATGCGGAATTTCGCCGCGTCGGCGGGAAAGGGTTGCTCACCGGGCGCAGGTGCTGGATTGGTGTCATCCTGCACGGTTCCCGTGGCAAGCAGGTCGAGATTGGCCGCCGGGACGTCCTTTGCCGTCAGCGGCGCGCTGCGTTGGGCGACCACGCCGCCGCCCGCCCGTCCCGAATTGGTGCCGGTGCCGCCGAACTTCATCGCCTGGACGCCGAACTGGTCCTGGTTGAAGAAGATGTACCAGGGAAACAAAGCGCAGATCAGCCCGAGCGTGATGCCGAGCGCGGCAATGACGAGATCGCTGCGCCGATCGGACTTCTTGTTCAGCCGGGGAAACTGCGCCTTTGGTGGCTGCGGCCATTCGGTGAGCGGGAACAGACCGTCGATCAGCGAGTCGCGGCTGGCCTGTGTCATCTCGGCGGCCTCCGCCTGGGGAGCCCTGGGCAGAGCTGGCTCGGCGGCCCTTCCTGGAACAGGATCGGCTTTGGCAGCCCGTGGCAGGATTGGCTTTACGGCTCTGGCCAGAACGGCCTCGGCTTTGGCAGCTATGGCACGGGCAGCCTTTGCCTTGGCAGCCCGGGCTTCGTCAGCCCGGGCTTCCGCGGCGGCATTGGCCTCGGCGATCATGTCGCGCAGGATGCGCTCGGTATATTCGCGTTCAGTCTCCGGCATCGGCGTTCAGCTTGCTCTTGAGGTGGCGGGCGAGATCGGAGAACGGGTCGATCGACGGACGATCCTTCGGCGCTTGCGTCAGTGCCTCGTAGATCAGCGGCACCTGGCGCACGGCAATATCGAGCTCGGCATCGACGCCGCCCTGATAGGCGCCCAGCAAGCGGATATCGCGCGTGTCCTCGAAGCGCGAGATCATCGACTTCAGCCTTGTCACCAGCGCGCGCTGTTCGACGCTCCAGGCCTTTCCGGCCAGCCGCGATATGGACGAGAGCGGATTGACCGGCGGATAGCGGCCCTGTTCGGCGATCGTGCGGTCGAGCACGACATGACCGTCGAGGATGCCCCGCACGGAATCGGCAACCGGATCGTTGTGGTCGTCGCCGTCGACCAGCACGGAGATGATGGCGGTGATCGACCCCTTGCCTTCCGCGCCTGGCCCGGCGCGCTCGAGCAGCTTGGGCAGCTCGGTGAACACCGAGGCCGGATAGCCGCGGGCGACCGGCGGCTCGCCGGTCCCCGTCGCCACCTCGCGCAAGGCGTGAGCGAAGCGGGTGATCGAGTCCAGCACCAGGAGCACGCGGTGCCCCTGGTCGCGAAAATGCTCGGCGACGCGCATGGCTGAGTCCGGCGCCCGCCGGCGCATCATGGCGCTTTCATCGCTGGTGGCGACGACGGCGACGGTCTTGGCCATGCTGTCGCCGATCGTATCCTCGAGGAATTCACGCACTTCGCGGCCGCGTTCGCCGATGAGCGCCACGACGACGGTGTCGAATGCGTCGGCGCCGGCAAGCATGGCAAGCAGGGTCGACTTGCCGACGCCGGAGCCGGCGAAGATGCCAAGGCGCTGGCCGAAGCAGAGCGGCGTGAAGATGTCTATGACCTTGACGCCGGTCATGAAAGCGGTGCCGACACGCTGCCGTGCCATGGCACCGGGCGTCGTCTGGGCGCTCGATGCGTCGTCTCCCCTGACCAGGGGCGGGCCGCCATCGATTGCCCTGGTGAGCGCGTCGATGGTGCGGCCACGCCACGAGGCATGCGGCGCCACCGCGAGCGGACCGCGGCGGAACACGGCATCGCCGATGCCGGCATCGGCGCTGCGTTCGAAGGGTGCCACGACGACCTCGTCACGGCTGATCTTGACGATCTCGCCGCGGCGCGCACCGGCATGGCCGCGCTGCTCGACGATGTCGCCCAGCCGGGCGAAATCGGAGAGGCCGTGCACCTTGTAGTGCGTGGGCGTGACTTCGGTGACGCGGCCGCCGCGCTTGAGCAGCGCCTCGGTGTCGGCGAAACGCCGCCAGACCCGTTCC
>NZ_RZQG01000821.1:0-2663 GCF_003998635.1 Mesorhizobium sp. M7D.F.Ca.US.004.03.1.1 | reverse complement strand
GCCACATACAGGGCAAAATCCGGCAGCTCGGTGAGATTGGGTTCGATGCGCGCAGCACCGGCGCGGTCGACGTGCTCGATGCCGTAGCCCCAGGCGGAATGCTCAGTGGCATAGGTTTCCATGTCGGCCGCCGACAAATCCCAGCACAGGCCGCCGCACCAGCTCAGCGGCAGGCCGGGCAGGTCCCGCGCCAGCCGCGTCCACTCGGCCATTGCGCGGGTGCGCAGCCTGAAATACGGCTCCGGATTGCCCCAGCTGGCGTTGATCCAGGCAAACGAATTTGGCGTCGCCACCCCACCGGCAGCACTGTCGGCAATGACCACCACCCGCGCACCCGCTCTGCTCAGATGCCAGGCGATGGAGGCGCCGATGATGCCGGCGCCGATGACGATCACTTGTTTTGCGGCGCTCATGCTCGCTCCTCTTCCCTAGCGACTTCTGACGGGCGTTCATCCAAGTGCCATCCTGGCAGCCGCTTGCCAACATCGCGCAGCGCGAAATATGCGGCAATGCGCTGGCCCGAGCCATAGCACGACTGAGCTGCATGCTCTGACTGTGAGGCGGCAACCAGCAGCGTTCGAGCCGCCGGACCGGTCGACAGCCCGGCACTGCGCTGCTAGAAGCCCGGCCTGTCACACGGAAATCCCAGAGAATGCCCGAAGCAATAGAAGAAGAAGTGGCGCGCCGCCGCACCTTCGCGATCATCGCGCACCCGGACGCCGGCAAGACCACGCTCACCGAAAAGCTGCTGCTGTTCGGCGGCGCCATCCAGCTTGCCGGCGAGGTCAAGGCCAAGAAGGACAAGATCCAGACGCGGTCGGACTGGATGAAGATCGAGCGCGAGCGCGGCATTTCGGTCGTCACTTCGGTGATGACCTTCGAGTATGAGGACAATGTCTTCAACCTGCTCGACACGCCCGGGCACGAGGATTTCGCCGACGACACCTACCGCACGCTATCGGCGGTCGACTCGGCCGTCATGGTCATCGATGCCGCCAAGGGCATCGAGCCGCGCACGCTGAAACTGTTCGAGGTCTGCCGGCTGCGCGACATCCCGATCATCACCTTCGTCAACAAGATGGACCGCGAAAGTCGCGACCCATTCGAGATACTCGACGAGATCGAGCAGAAGCTGGCGCTGGACACCGCGCCGATCACCTGGCCGATCGGCCGCGGCAAGACGTTCTCTGGCACCTACCATCTGGCGCTGAACGCCGTGCGCAAGGGCGACGATGAGAAGGAACGCACGCCGGTCAACGGTCCCGATTCCAACCGCGTTGCCGGGCTGCTGCCGGAGAACGAGCGCGAAACCTTTATTGAGGAGCTGGAACTGGCGCGCGAAGCCTGCCGGCCGCTCGACATCGACGCTTTTCGCGAGGGCCATCTGACGCCGGTCTATTTCGGCTCCGCGTTGCGCAATTATGGCGTCCGCGACCTGATCGAGGCGCTCGGCGCCTTCGGGCCGCCGCCGCGTGCGCAGGAGGCTGACACCCGCAAGGTCGAGGCGACCGAGGAGAAGATGACGTCCTTCGTCTTCAAGATCCAGGCCAACATGGACCCCAACCACCGCGACCGCATCGCCTTCGTCCGTGTCTGTTCGGGCAAGCTCGAGCGCGGCATGAAGGCCAAGCTGGTGCGCACGGGAAAGCCGATGTCGCTGTCGGCGCCGCAGTTCTTCTTTGCCCGCACCCGCGTCACCGCCGACGAGGCCTTTGCCGGCGATGTCGTCGGGATCCCCAACCACGGCACGCTGCGCATCGGCGACACGCTGACCGAAGGCGAGGAGATACTGTTCCGCGGCGTGCCGAATTTCGCGCCGGAAATCCTGCGCCGCGTCCGCCTCGGCGACGCGATGAAGGCCAAGAAGCTCAAGGAAGCGCTGCACCAGATGGCCGAGGAGGGCGTCGTGCAGCTGTTCTCGCCCGAGGACGGCTCGCCGGCCATCGTCGGCGTCGTCGGGGCGCTGCAGCTCGACGTGTTGAAGGAGCGGCTGAACTTCGAATACACGCTGCCGGTCGAATTCGAGATGTCACGCTTTTCTGTCTGCCGCTGGATATCGGCCGATGACAAGGCCGAGGTGCTGCGTTTCATCGAGGCGCATCGCGGCGACATCGCCCGCGATCTCGACAATGATCCTGTGTTCCTGGCCCAGCACGCCTTTTCGCTGAATTACGAAGCGGAACGCTGGAAGGCGATCAAGTTTGCCACCATCAAGGACTATCAGGTCCGCGACAGAGCGGCTTGAAGTTCTCCCTTCTCCCCGTTTTACGGGGAGAAGGTGCCCGAAGGGCGGATGAGGGGCAGCGCCGACCTCAAGGACCAATGGGCTCCTATGCCCCCGACCCGTCGCAGGCTCCCAGCCCTTCGGGCGTTCAGCCCCTTCAAAAAGGCCCACTGGACCTTTTGATCCGCCCGAAGGCGGACCGGGTCTTCACCGTTCGAAGCTCGAAAAGCCAAGCAATTGGCTTTTCGTCCGCTACGCGGACCGCTTCTCACCCCTTCGCCGCCTCTTCGATCTTGGCGATGTCGATCTTGCTCATCTGCATCATCGCCGACATCACGCGGCCGGCCTTGGCCCGGTCCGGATCCAGAAGCAGGCGCGGCAGTTGCTCCGGCACAACCTGCCAGGAGATACCGAACTTGTCCTTCAGCCAGCTGCATTG
>NZ_RZQG01000820.1:0-2665 GCF_003998635.1 Mesorhizobium sp. M7D.F.Ca.US.004.03.1.1 | reverse complement strand
AAACATACCATCGTCGCCGCGGCTCTTTGCGATCCGCAAAACGAGCTATTTATAAAAGAAGGTGCCTTCAACGTCATCCAATCTCATTCGGTTCTGCACCACGTGCTGGATTACCGGGCGGCCATTAAATCATTATATCAGAAACTAGCGACGCCAGGGGTGCTGATCTTTACTGAACCTTGCCTGGAAAGTTATATGTTCTTATGTCTGACGCTGAAGCTGTTCAGACGCTCAGTCAAATTGCCAGACGATGTACTCCTCCAGATTGATCTGCTTACACAATATGTGGAACAGAGGAGCGGCGCCCTACGCGAAGATATGGCTTTTCTTTCGACATTCGGAACCGGCGACAAATATCTATTCTCCGCCTATGATCTCTTTGCCCTCTCACTTCAGACGGGCGGGAAACTCTATATCCAACGCGACACAAGAAACCCAAAAGAAAACTTGAAATTCGAACTGGAAATCCGAGGTGCTGACCGAGAGACGCTCACCGAGTTTGACAGATTTCTGAGTGATCTTCTGCCTGTTGGTCTCGAGAATTCCTATTTTTGCGACCTCCGGCAGGTTTTCTGCCTGATAAAATTATGAATTGAGAGAAATAGCGCCGACATAGCCTAGTCTAACTTAAGACAAGAACCTTTGATCCGGCCATGGCTGTAAAAATTTTCGACCTATCTTGAGCTGCCGTCTCGGCTACACGCTTGCCGATACCGTCGAATGGCGACCGGTTGTTGGCTTGCTCCAGGACTGAGGTGTAAGTGCTCGCCATCGATTTCCGACACAATAATAGCTTGTTCGGTAAGTAGCAGAATGGGACTATTGATTTATGATCTTTGAGGTATTCGAATATCGCCTCGGTGACGCCTAAGCAAAGGCAATTTAAGAAGTCATCTGCGGAAATAATCCCTTGATCCGACAAAATCTCATCACAAAGCCTCAAGTCACTAAGCACGTCCGATTTTTCATGTGAGCCGTCGATGCTGATGAAGCGAGCGGCCCCATCGAGACGACCCAAAATATCAGCAGCCGAAACATCGACAGACTTGCCTTGAATGAGTTGCACGCGATCGGAATTCGCGCCGTTGCGGCCAAGTAGGTCCAAGACCTGATTTTGCGGCACCGCTTCGAATGTATCGACGCCGACGATCGCCTCGCCCGTTGCGTTCGCCGATTGCAGTAGGACGGACAAGTATTTTCCACAGAAAACACCGATCTCGAACAAACCGCCGCGCACGCCGTTGGTAATTTGCCACTCCAGCAGGTCCATGCTCCTTATGGCGGTGTACGGGACTAACCAACCTTGAATGGGATCGACGACTGTTTTCAGAAAAACAGAATGTTCTTGCACAGTACCTCCTTTGCCCCAATCAGGCGGGGGCCACCATGAGATCGCTCAATCGTCATACCTATCCGGCTGCGAGACCAAAGCCTCATCGCGATGGCCGTATTTTCCTTACAATACGTTGAATGACCAAACGACATCCACCCTCCTGATAGACAACGGCAAGATGAATCTTAAGTCGTTCCAGCCGGCGGTAGAATTTCTTCAAATCCAGACTGCTTTGCTTAAGTGGCCTGATATCTCGTGATCGGCGCTCATCGAGCCGTTTGAAAAATCGCGCCCAGTCATGGGAAACGTGTGACACGTCATAGCGAGCCCTTACATGCTCGAAGGCGTTGTTCGCTAGGATCGTCCGCTTGTCGGGTCGCTCGATAAGAGCGGCAAGCGCGTCGAACCAAGACGACTGGGCACCATCCACCAATAAGCCGCAGACTGAGTTTTCCACAACATCGCTATAGGGTGGAATATTGGAATAAATCCCAGCAACATGGCACGCACCATACTCACGATACTTGTTGTCGGTCTTGCTGCGATTAGCCTCATGGTCCATCAGGGGAGCTAGACCTATCGCCCAATTTCTCGTGGCTTGAAATTTAATGTAAGCGTTGTAGTCGCCGGTATGTGGAAAAAAGCGGACACGCGGTCCAATCGAAACACCCTTTGGAAGAACGCCAGCGAACTCGAATATCGTTTTTGGGTATTTCTCCAGGATCAACTCGATAACCGGCGATATCAAATCTAGATCGTCAATGCGTGAGGGACTTCCGGCAAAGCCGATCCGGATTTCGTCTGTAGAGGACGGCTGCACACCGTCAATAAGGGAAAAATCGAAAAACGTCGGCAGAACAGCGGTGCGAGCATTGAAACTTGATACGAACCTGCACAGTTCGCTGGAGTTAACGATCACGGCATCCGCATGGGAGATCGCAAATTCCAGGGACTTTCTGATGATCGGGTGCCGGTAGTATGTCGCAAGCGGAGTGTGTCCAACGATGCGCCAGAAGTTGTCATCAATGTAATAAGCGTATGACCTATTTGCGTCGACCAGCAATTGCGCCCACGGTAGAACCAAAGGGTCTGCGCATCGTACAAACATAGGAATGGTATCTGGCGTGATATCGCCAATTTGAAGCTTGCCTAGCAACTGAACGCGGTGGCCAACGCCATGCACTCCGCAGGCTTTCATAATTTGCTCAAGCAAATGAGTGGTGGCGATTTCCGCCTCAATTACCATCAGTATGTTAACCATGCCGGACATGCAGAAGTCATTTCGGTTAGAGCCTGCGGTTTGCCGTGCCGCAGTTGCGTGCTGCTTATTCG
>NZ_RZQG01000081.1:0-12274 GCF_003998635.1 Mesorhizobium sp. M7D.F.Ca.US.004.03.1.1 | reverse complement strand
CCCTTGACGGTTGAGACGGCGTCGGCGGCGCGCAGCAGCGAGGCCTCGGAGAGATCGCTGGAATGGGCATAGCCGCTGGCTTCGCCGGCCACGGCACGCAGGCCAAACCCCTGGTCGGTGTTGAAGTTGGCGGTCTTCAGCCGGCCATTGTCGAACATCAGCGCTTCGCTTTCGCTGTATTCGAGGAACAGCTCGCCGTCGTCGGCGCCGTTGATGGTCTCAGCGACGATCTGCTTGATGCGATCGTCTGAAATGTCGAATTGGCCGATCAGGCTGTTCATGGCGCATCCGTTCACAGGAGGAATGGGTCTTTGCCACGATGTAGGCGCGAAGGCGCGTCGAGACAATCGTCCAGCCGCGTTGTGATGACAAATGCGGTTCGCCGACAGGTCGCCGACGCAAGGCTAGGGCGTCAGGGCAGGGCGGCGAAACCGTCGGCAAAACCCTTGAGATCGACCGGGATGCCGATGCCTTCTTCCGGCGTCTGGAAGACGATGAAGGTGGCCGACGTGCCGGTCTTCAGCGTGTCTAGCAGCGGCTTTTCGAGAATGACTTCGGCATAGCAGCCGTCCTGGAAGCAGCGCACGAAATAGGCGCGGCCGATATCCTTGCCATCGACATTGAGACCGAGTCCGTTGGGCAAAAGCACGCCGAGCGGCGCCAGCACGCGCAGGATCTCCGCCTTGTTGTCGGCGGTACGCAGCACGACGACCGACAGCCCCATCTCAGGACGGTCCTCGGCGACGACGTTCTGCATCATCACGCATTGTTCCGAGGTGGCGCCGGCCGGCGTGTCGCAGATGATCGACCACGCGCCATGCGTCGAGCGTACCGTGCCGCTCGGTTGCGCGGCGTTGGCCGTGCCGGACAGGCCGATCGCGGACAAGCCGACACCAGACAGGGCGGCGAGAAAGATGACCTTCGCCAAGGTTCTCGAAAGCCAAGGGATCATGACGGCTCCATTGCGAATCACGGCACTTTAAGCCGCGCCAAAGCCAAGTAAAGGACGAGACCGCAACCGGTCTGCCCCGAAAAAGCCAATACGGCGCTTTTCCCTGCCAATTTCGCCCGAATTGCGACGTTCGGCACGCGCGGCCGGCAGGAATGCCACCGTTGGCCCAGCATAGGCGATTCGGGGCCGCCGCCGCTGCCTTCAAAGGCACATCCGGGCTTGCGCGCAAAAATGCCGCACGGTTTCGTCCGCTCCTTTCTTGCGGAGGGAAAAAGAGTATGGTTTGAACCACCTTGAGACTGTCGGGATTCCCGTCCCGGCATTGTTCGTTATTCTTGTGGTACAGCCGCGAGGAACTGGGAGACGATGAGGGCGATGAGAAATTTCCTGGCAAACGCCAAGGTTCCAGCAAGTGCCAAGTTTCTAAGTGCTTGTGCCGCTGTCACGTTTTTCGCTGGCACATCCGCCCATGCCGACCAGCCCAAGGACTGGGAGACAACCTTCCAGGCGCCGGCGACCGACATGATGCGGCAGATCGAGTGGTTCGGAAACTACACGATGTGGTTCATCGTCCCGATCACCATCCTGGTGCTGCTCCTTCTCGCCTATTGCATCGTCAGATTCCGCGCGAGTGCGAACCCGGTTCCGTCCAAGACCAGCCACAACACGCTGATCGAGGTGATCTGGACTGTCGGCCCGGTGGTCATCCTGCTTTGCCTCGCCATTCCCTCGTTCCAGCTGCTGACCGCGCAGTACACGCCGCCGGAAGAAGCAAAGCTGACCGTCAAGGCGACCGGCAACCAGTGGAACTGGGACTACGAGTACCAGACCGAGAACACGCTCTCGTTCAACTCCGCGATCCTCCAGGACACCGAACGCGCCGCCGCCGGCAAGGAGGACCGCAAGGTCTATCCGCGCCTGCTCGCCGTCGACAACGAGTTGGTGGTGCCGGTCAACACCATGACCCGCGTGCTCGTCACCGCAACCGACGTGATCCACTCCTTTGCCATGCCGTCGTTCGGCATCAAGATCGACGCCGTTCCGGGCCGCACCAACGAGACCTGGTTCAAGGCGGAGAAGGAAGGCCTCTACTACGGCCAGTGCTCGCAGCTCTGCGGCAAGGACCATGCCTTCATGCCGATCGCCATCCGTGTCGTCTCCGACGCGCAGTTCAAGACCTGGCTGGCGGCAGCCAAGACCGATCTGCCCGGCGCCAACAAGACGCTGATGGCCGCGGTCGACGGCCAGAACAAGGTAGCGGCCGCTGGCAACTGATGCCGCGGGTTAGCAAGATTTAGGGAACGGAGCGGAACATGGCAGACGCTACAGCTCACGACGGGCACGACCACAAGCCTTATCACGGCTGGGTGCGCTGGGTTTATTCGACCAACCACAAGGACATCGGCACGCTCTACCTGATCTTCGCGATCATGGCCGGCATCATCGGCGGTGCCTTGTCGGTCGCCATCCGCATGGAGCTGCAGGAGCCTGGCATCCAGATATTCAGCGGTCTGGCGCAGATGGTCTACGGCATGAACGGTGACGCCGCGATCGACGGCGGCAAGAGCATGTACAATGCCTTCGCCACCGCGCACGCCCTGATCATGATCTTCTTCATGGTCATGCCGGCGCTGATCGGTGGTTTTGCCAACTGGATGGTTCCGATCATGATCGGCGCGCCCGACATGGCGTTCCCGCGCATGAACAACATCTCTTTCTGGCTGCTGCCGCCGGCCTTCATCCTGCTGCTCACCTCGATGTTCATGCCGAGCGCGCCGGGCGCGTATGGCGTCGGCGGCGGCTGGACGCTTTATCCGCCGCTTTCGACCTCGGGGCAGCCCGGACCGGCGATGGATCTGGCGATCCTGTCGATCCACATTGCCGGTGCGTCGTCGATCCTTGGCGCCATCAACTTCATCACCACCATCTTCAATATGCGTGCGCCTGGCATGACGCTGCACAAGATGCCGCTGTTTGCCTGGTCGGTGCTGGTCACCGCCTTCCTGCTGCTGCTGTCGTTGCCGGTTCTGGCCGGCGGCATCACCATGCTGCTCACCGACCGCAATTTCGGCACCACCTTCTTTGCTCCCGATGGCGGCGGCGATCCGATCCTGTTCCAGCACCTTTTCTGGTTCTTCGGTCACCCGGAAGTGTACATCCTGATCCTGCCGGGCTTCGGCATCATCAGCCACGTCATCTCGACCTTTTCGAAGAAGCCGGTGTTCGGTTATCTCGGCATGGCCTACGCCATGGTGGCGATCGGCGCCGTCGGCTTCATCGTCTGGGCGCACCACATGTATACGACCGGCCTGTCGCTCGACACGCAGCGCTATTTCGTCTTCGCCACGATGGTCATCGCGGTGCCGACAGGCGTGAAGATCTTCTCCTGGATCGCGACGATGTGGGGCGGGTCGATCTCGTTCAAGACGCCGATGCTGTGGGCGCTGGGCTTCATCTTCCTGTTCACCATCGGTGGTGTCACCGGCGTCCAGCTGGCCAATGCCGGCCTCGACCGTTCGCTGCATGACACCTATTTCGTGATCGCGCACTTCCACTACGTGCTGTCGCTGGGCGCGGTGTTCGCCATCTTCGCCGGCTGGTACTACTGGTTCCCGAAGATGACCGGCTACATGTATTCGCCCGTCATCGCCAACACCCACTTCTGGGTTACCTTCGTCGGCGTGAACCTGATCTTCTTCCCGCAGCACTTCCTCGGCCTCGCCGGCATGCCGCGCCGCACCATTGACTATCCGGATGCGTTTGCCGGCTGGAACTATGTGTCGTCCATTGGCTCCTATATCTCGTCCGTCGGCGTACTGATCTTCCTCTACTGCGTGTTCGAAGCCTTCCAGAAGAAGCGGGTTGCCGGTGCCAACCCGTGGGGCGAGGGCGCAACGACGCTCGAATGGCAGCTGCCTTCGCCGCCGCCTTTCCACCAGTGGGAACAGCTGCCGAAGATCAAGTAAGGCGGCTGCCCTCTCGAATACGAAACCGCCGGTCCGCCGGCGGTTTTGGCCAACGGAATGATGGACTTGAGTACGCATGGCCCTTGTCGACGACCCATTGATTGACGAAGCGGGCTTTCGCATGTCGGAAGCGACGGCGGGCGATTTCTTCGCCCTGCTGAAGCCGCGCGTCATGTCGCTGGTGGTGTTCACCGCCTTTGTCGGTCTCGTCGCCGCACCGGTGACCATCAACCCGCTGCTGGCGGTGATCGCCATCCTGGCTATTGCGATAGGTGCTGGCGCCTCCGGCGCGCTCAACATGTGGTACGACGCCGACATCGACGCGGTGATGACCAGGACCGCCAGCCGTCCGGTCCCGGCCGGTCGCATCCAGCCGCACGAGGCGCTGAGCTTCGGGCTGGTGCTTTCGGTGCTGTCGGTGATGACGCTCGGCGTGCTGGTCAACTGGCTGTCGGCGACGCTGCTGGCCTTCACCATCTTCTTCTACGCCGTCGTCTACACGATGTGGCTGAAGCGCTGGACGCCGCAGAACATAGTCATCGGCGGTGCTGCAGGCGCCATTCCGCCAGTCATCGGCTGGGCCGCGGTGACCGGAACGGTCAGCCTCGAAAGCCTGATCCTGTTCCTGATCATCTTCCTGTGGACGCCGCCGCATTTCTGGGCGCTGGCGCTGTTCAAGTCCGAGGACTACGCCAAGGCCGGTATCCCGATGATGCCGAATGTCGCCGGACACGCCTCGACGCGCCGCCAGATCTTCGCCTACGCGCTGGTGCTGGCCCCGGTCGGGGTGGCGCCGTGGCTGCTTGGTTACACCACGCCGATCTATGGCGTGGCCGCCGTGCTGCTCGGGGTCGGTTTTGTCTGGTACGCATGGAAAGTGCTTGGCATGGCCGACGACGACCGCGTGATGAAACCGGCTAAGGCCTTGTTCGCCTATTCGTTGCTTTATCTCTTCGCCATCTTCGCTGCCTATCTGGCCGACAGCGTTGTCGAACGCGCGCTTGCCATGGGTGGAGCATGACTATGATCGAAGAAAAGCTCGAGACTATCACGTTGACCGAGCGTCAGAAGAAGGCCCAGCGTAGCCGTTCCATCGCCATTGGCGTGGCGCTGGCGTTGCTGGTCGTCATTTTCTACATCGCAACCATCGTGAAGTTCGGCCACAATCTGGGCACGATGTGATGAGCGTCGAGACGTCCAAAAAAGCGACAGGCAAGAACAGCAACGTCATTGTCGCGGCGGTCTGTCTTGCCTTCTTCACCGGCATGATCGGCATGGCCTATGCCGCGGTGCCGCTCTACAAGATGTTCTGCCAGGCGACAGGCTATGGCGGCACGACACAGCGTGCCGAGAAGCAGTATGCCGGCCGCGTGCTCGACCGTGAAATCACCGTCCGCTTCGATGCCAACATCGCCGGCGTGCCGTGGGAGTTCCAACCGGTCCAGCGCTCGATGACCATGAAGATCGGCGAGACGGTGCAGGCGCACTACAAGGCCACCAACAAGTTCGATCGCCCCGTGACCGGCCGTGCCACCTTCAATGTGCAGCCCGAACTGGCGGGTCCCTACTTCAACAAGGTCGAGTGTTTCTGTTTCACCGACACGACGCTGAAGCCCGGCGAGACGCTGGACATGCCGGTCCTGTTCTATGTGGACCCCGATATTGTCAACGTGCCGGAACTGAAGGACGTGAAGACGATAACCCTGTCCTACACGATGTTCCCGGTCGAGAAGACCAAGCCGGTCGCCTCCTCGGAGCCGGCACAGGGCAATAGCAAGACAATTTCCAATACCGAAGCAAATCTCGGGGGTTGATATGGCAGACGCGCACGCACACGCAAAACCACAGCATGACTATCATCTCGTCGACCCGAGCCCATGGCCTTTCCTGGGTTCGATAGGGGCGCTCGTCATGGCCTTTGGCGGCGTCTGCCTGATGGAGTACCTGAAGGGCGGCAGCTTCCCGATCTTCGGCTTCAACATCGCCAATCCGTGGCTGTTCTTCATCGGCATCGTGATCGTCCTCTACACCATGTTTGCCTGGTGGTCGGACACGATCAAGGAAGCGCATGAGGGCCATCACACGCGGGTCGTGTCGCTGCATCTGCGCTATGGCATGATCATGTTCATCGCCTCGGAGGTGATGTTCTTTGTTGCCTGGTTCTGGGCCTATTTCGATGCCAGCCTTTTTGCCGGCGAGGCACAGAACTACGCGCGCCACACATTTACCGGTGGCGTCTGGCCGCCGAAGGGCATGGAAGTTCTCGATCCCTTCCATTTGCCCCTCTACAACACCATCATCCTGCTGCTGTCGGGCACAACGGTCACCTGGGCGCACCATTCGCTCATCCATGGCGATCGAAAGGGGCTGATCAACGGCCTGGTGCTGACCGTCGGCCTGGGCATGCTGTTCACCATGGTGCAGGCCTATGAGTACATGCACGCTCCGTTCGGTTTCAAGGATTCCATCTACGGCGCCACCTTCTTCATGGCGACCGGCTTCCACGGTTTCCATGTCATCATCGGCACCATTTTCCTGTTGGTTTGCCTGATCCGGGCGATGAAGGGCGACTTCACCCCCAAGCAGCATTTCGGCTTCGAGGCGGCCGCCTGGTACTGGCACTTCGTCGACGTGGTCTGGCTGTTCCTGTTCGCCTCGATCTACGTCTGGGGATCGGTCGGCGCGGTGATCGAAGGCCACTGATCTAGCATCTGGGATTTCCATTTCGAAAAGGCGGCCACGGCAACTTGGCCGCCTTCTTCTTTTCGGCGCAATGATCGCTGATCGATAGCTCATGCGGCTGACAATTCCGTGGGCGATTTGCGCATTCACGATCACGGCATTCCCGGCCCTTGCCGCGGAAAGGGTCGATCTGGTGCGTGTCGACAAGTCGGAACGGCGGCTGGAACTGATCGGCGACGGCAAGGTCCTGCGAAGCTACGGCATCGCGCTCGGCGGCGATCCTGTCGGGCACAAGCACCAAGAGGGCGATCAACGCACGCCCGAGGGGAGCTATGTCCTCGACTGGCGCAACCCGAACAGTATCGCGCATAAGTCGATCCATATTTCATATCCCAATACCGACGATCTGGCGGGCGCGAAGGCGCGCAATGTCGACGCGGGCGGCATGATCATGATCCACGGCCAGCCAAACGGTTATGGCTGGTGGGGCTGGCTGCTTCAATTGGTCGACTGGACCGATGGCTGCATTGCGGTTACGGACTCCGACATGGACGAAATCTGGGCACTGGTGGCCGATGGCACACCGATCGAGATCGAGCGGTAAGCAATGAGCGACGACGCTTCCATGAGTGAAGATAGGGCGATCTGGCCTCCGATCGACCCGATTTCGGCAGGCCTGCACGGCCGCTGTCCGCGCTGCGGCGAGGGGCGGCTGTTTGCCGGTTTCCTCACTGTCGGCAAGCGCTGCGTCAATTGCGGCCTCGATTATTCCTACGCCGATGCCGGCGACGGGCCGGCGGTCTTCGTCATCCTGATCATAGGCTTCCTCATTGTCGGTCTGGCGCTCTGGGTTGAAGTCACGCTGAGCCCGCCGCTCTGGCTGCATCTGCTGGTCTGGATCCCGCTGGCTGTCGTGCTGTGCCTGACGGCGCTGCGGCTGATCAAGGGCGTGCTGCTCACCCTGCAATACCGCAACAAGGCGGCCGAGGGCCGGCTGGATCGCGGCGAATGAGCGAGGCGTCCGTCAAAGCCGGTGGCCGTTCGCGGCCACGGATGGCATTGCTGTTCAGCCTTGGCCTGGGGCTGTTCGCGATCCTGCTGGCGCTAGGCACCTGGCAGGTCCAACGCCTGTACTGGAAGGAAGGTCTTCTTGAGACCATCGACCAGCGCACCCATTCGGTGCCACGGCCGCTGGCCGAGGTTGAGAAAGAATTCGCCGCCACTGGGGACGTCGACTACACGCCGGTCACCGTCACCGGCACCTTCCTGCATCAGGGCGAACGGCATTTCTACGCGACCTGGGAAGGTGACGCTGGCTTCAACGTCTATACGCCGCTTGCCCTGGACGATGGCCGCTTCGTCCTGATCAATCGCGGCTTCGTGCCTTACGATCTGAAGGATGCCGCCAAGCGCGCCAAGGGACAGGTGACAGGCAAGGTGACGGTCACGGGACTTGCCCGCAATCCGCTGCCGGCAAAGCCGTCGATGATGCTCCCCGACAACGACGTGGCAAAGAACATCTTCTACTGGAAGGACCGCGATGTGATGGCGGCGAGCGCCGGGCTGCCGGCGGGTGCTGCGCTGGTGCCGATCTTCATCGACGCCGACAAGACGCCAAATCCAGGCGGATTGCCGGTCGGCGGCGTCACCATCATCGACCTGCCGAACAGCCATCTGCAATATGCGATGACCTGGTATGGCCTTGCCGCAGCGCTCGCCGCCGTGCTCATCCTGCGGCTTCGCCGCCCAGCGAAAGAGGAATGAACGCGACCGACACCCTTGACAGGGCCATCGCCCTTGACAGGACGGGGGTAGGCGCCTCATTTCGGCGCTGACGAACCGGCCAGGATTTAATGCTCCAGACAACCACCAAGCCTCCCTTGACGATCCGGCTCTGCCAGCCGCGCGGTTTTTGCGCCGGTGTGGACCGTGCCATCCAGATCGTCGTGCTGGCGCTGAAGAAATATGGCGCGCCGGTCTATGTCCGTCATGAGATCGTGCACAACCGCTACGTCGTCGAGGGGCTGCAAAGCCTTGGCGCCGTCTTCATTGAGGAACTCTCCGAGATCCCGGCCGAACACCGCCAGAGCCCGGTCGTGTTCTCGGCGCATGGCGTGCCGAAGTCGGTGCCGGCGGATGCCCAGGCGCGCAATCTCTTCTATCTCGATGCCACTTGCCCGCTGGTATCGAAGGTCCACAAGCAGGCGATGCGCCATCAGCGGCTGGGCCGCCATGTGCTTTTGATTGGTCACGCCGGACATCCCGAGGTGATCGGCACCATGGGCCAGCTGCCGGACGGAGCGGTGACGCTGATCGAGACCGAAGCCGATGCCGCCAAGCTTGCGCCTGCCGACCCGCAGGCGCTCGGCTTCGTCACCCAGACCACTTTGTCGGTCGAGGACACCGCCGGCATCATCCGCGCCTTGCAGGATCGCTTTCCAGCCCTGCAGGCGCCGGCGGCAGAATCGATCTGCTACGCCACCACCAACCGCCAGGAGGCGGTCAAGGAGACCGCCGCCGGCGCCGATCTCTATCTGATCGTCGGCGCGCCCAATTCCTCCAATTCGCGGCGCCTTGTCGAAGTGGCGGAACGTGCCGGCGCCTCGATGTCGCTTCTCGTGCAGCGCGCCGCCGAGATTCCGTGGAACGACATCGGCAACATCTCGACGCTCGGCCTGTCGGCCGGCGCGTCGGCGCCCGAAATCATCGTCGACGAGATCATCGATGCGTTCCGGCAGCGCTTCGATGTCACGATCGACCTGGCCATCACGGCCACGGAAACGGAGGATTTTCCGGTCATGCGGGTACTGCGCGATGTCGAACTGACGCGAGCCGACATGGCCTTCGTCAATGGAGCCGCGTAAGGCACATGGCGGTCTACACCGACGTTGCGGAAGGCGAACTCGGCGCGTTCCTGAAGCACTATCCGGTCGGCGATCTCCTGTCCTACAAGGGCATCGCCGAAGGCACCGAGAACTCGAACTTCCTGCTGCATACCTCCAGCGGTTCCTACATCCTGACGCTCTATGAAAAGCGGGTCGAGAAGGCGGATCTGCCGTTTTTCCTCGGCCTGATGGGCCATCTCGCCAACAAAGGCGTCTCCTGCCCGTTGCCGGTGACCGCGCATGACGGCACCGTCATCGGCACGCTCGCCGGCCGGCCGGCGGTCATCATCACCTTCCTCGAAGGGCTTTCGCTGCGGCGGCCAGCGGCAACGCATTGCGCCGAGGTCGGCAAAGCGTTGGCGGAGTTGCATCTGGCTGGCGCCGATTTTTCGATGACGCGCCCCAATGCGCTGGCCATCGACGGCTGGCGCAAGCTCTGGAACGCGGCGCGCGACCGCGCCGACGAGGTCGAGCCGGGCCTTGCGGCCGAGGTCGATGCCGATTTCGCCGATTTCGAGCGGAGCTGGCCGAAAGACCTGCCGCAAGGCATCATCCATGCCGATCTTTTCCCCGACAACGTCTTCTTCCTCGGCGAAAAGCTCTCCGGCTTGATCGACTTCTATTTCGCCTGCGACGACCTCTATGCCTACGACGTCGCCACCTGCCTCAACGCCTGGTGCTTCGAGAAGGATTTTTCCTTTAACCTCACCAAGGGCAAGGCGATGCTTGCCGGCTATCAGAGCGTGCGTCCCCTGAGCGACCAGGAGAAGGCGGCGCTGCCGATGCTGGCGCGCGGTTCGGCGCTGCGCTTCATGCTGACCCGGCTGTACGACTGGCTGACTGTTCCCAATGGTGGGCTGGTGATGAAACGCGATCCGACCGAGTATATCCGCAGGATGCGGTTCCACCGGGCGATCAGATCTCCTTCGGAGTATGGATTGGCCTGATATGGGGTATCATGAGCAAACAGGTTGAAATCTTCACCGACGGCGCCTGTTCGGGCAATCCCGGCCCCGGCGGCTGGGGCGCGATCCTGCGCTTCAATGGCACCACCAAGGAGCTTTCCGGCGGTGAGGCCGAGACGACCAACAACCGCATGGAACTGCTCGCGGCCATCTCGGCGCTGAACGCGCTGAAGGAACCCTGCACGGTCGAGCTTCACACCGACAGCAAATATGTCATGGATGGCATTTCCAAGTGGATCCACGGCTGGAAGAAGAACGGCTGGAAGACCGCCGACAAGAAGCCTGTGAAGAACGGTGAACTCAGGCAGGCGCTCGACGAAGCCAACAAGCGCCACAAGGTCACCTGGAACTGGGTCAAGGGCCATGCCGGCCATACCGAAAACGAGCGCGCCGACGAACTCGCGCGCGAAGGCATGGCGCCGTTCAAGAAAGGCCCGTTCAAGTCTGCTGCTGCACCAAAGCCGGCTGCGCAAGCAAAACTGCCGACGGTCGCGAAAGCGCGGCGCTCAACCCAGAGCTATTAATTTTGGGCGCCGGACGGATCTCAGGCAGGGAATTTCCATCGTGCCGATCCTCTACTACGTCACGCATCCCCAGGTTCAGGTCGATGCCAGCGTTCCCATGCCGGAATGGGGGCTATCCGACATCGGACGCGCGAGAGCATTTGCAATGCTCGACCGGCCCTGGATCGGGTCGATCCGGCGTATCGTGTCGTCGGCTGAACGCAAGGCGATGGAAACCGCCGAGATCCTCGCAACGCATCTGCGTCTTGTCATCGAGGTGAGGGAACGGATGCATGAGAACGATCGATCGGCAACGGGTTTCCTGCCGCCGCCGGAGTTCGAAACGGTCGCGGACCAGTTCTTTGCCAATCCACACGAAAGCATTCGCGGATGGGAAAGAGCTATCGATGCGCAGCATCGTATCGTGAGCGAGGTCGACACCGTGCTCGGTACCAATGACGCCGACGACATTGTTTTCGTCGGGCATGGAGGGGTGGGAACGCTCCTGCTCTTGTCTCTCAGCGGTCGAGAAATCAGCCGCGAAGCGGATCAGCCGGCCGGCGGCGGTAACTATTTCGCTTACGATATCGGCGCTCGCCGCATTCTCCACGGCTGGCAGCCGGTCGACAGGCCGGGGCAGCCGTAAAAGCTTAGCGGATCAGCAGTGCTGTGCCCCAAAGCCCGAGCGCGAACACAGTATGCGACACCAGGTTGAGCGCGCGGACCTGCATCGGATTGGGGCGCTTTGAAGCCGCCCAGCCGGCGCCCATGCCGGGCGCCAGCAGGAACCAGCCGGCGCCGACGGTGACGATGCCGAGGATGAAGGCCGGCAGGAATGTCGGCGCGGCAAGCCAGCCCGCTCCGACCAGCACCACCAGGATGATCCCATAGACGATGCCGACAAAATAATGAAAGGCCCAACCCAGCGCCTTTTCATGCGCGTAAGGCACTGCATTGCCGATATCGTCGTGGAAGACCTTGTCGCTCAGGTGCCAGACCCAGCGACCGACCGGCCCCCAGTTCGGCCGTGGCTGGCCGAACGCCTTGTGCAGGAAGATGGCCCAGAGATCCATCAGCACGGTGGCGCCGATGCCGATCACGATAGCGCGCCAGAAGACGTCAAACATCGCTAGGGTCCCCCAAAGCAGGCCCTGGACTGCAGCGATCGTCGTTGCGGTCCCGCCTGACGCCTCGCTGAAGTTCAGAGCTGTCCCAGAATATGAGCCGCGCCGGACTCGTCGACACCGGGCTTGGTCTCGACATTGAGCGCGGTGACCTTGCCGTCGTCGACGACCATCGAAAACCGCTTCGAACGCAGCCC
>NZ_RZQG01000819.1:0-2670 GCF_003998635.1 Mesorhizobium sp. M7D.F.Ca.US.004.03.1.1 | reverse complement strand
CCCCTGAGTCGGGGACGTCAACCTTCAATAGCCGGTTACCGAAAAATGTGATCGCAGGGAGGTTACGTGCAAGTCAGTTTCTGCACAGCTTTGTCAGGAGCGTGTTCGGCCTTTGTTCTTTCCGCTTGCCCGTGCACGCGAAAGACGGTTAAACGCATTTGTCGGGAATTGTGGCGTCTCTCGACGTGGCGGCAAAACTACCTACATAGGGGATGGCCGGGAAAACCCGCCATTCCAGGAAATTCCAGATTCTGAGGCGGCGACCGGCTATGGCCGACCATAAATATCTTTCCATTCGCGGGGCGCGCGAACACAATCTGAAGAATGTCGATCTCGACCTGCCGCGTGACAGCCTGATTGTCATGACCGGCCTGTCGGGTTCCGGCAAATCGTCGCTTGCCTTCGACACCATCTACGCCGAGGGCCAGCGCCGCTACGTCGAAAGCCTGTCGGCCTACGCACGGCAATTCCTCGAAATGATGCAGAAGCCTGACGTCGACCAGATCGACGGCCTGTCGCCCGCCATCTCCATCGAGCAGAAGACCACCTCGAAGAACCCGCGTTCGACCGTCGGCACCGTCACCGAGATCTACGACTATATGCGCCTGCTGTTTGCGCGCGTTGGCATCCCCTATTCGCCGGCCACCGGCCTGCCGATCGAGAGCCAGACGGTTTCGCAGATGGTCGACCGTGTGCTGGCGGTCGAGGAAGGCACGCGCCTGTTCATCCTGGCGCCGATGGTGCGCGGCCGCAAAGGCGAATACCGCAAGGAATTGCTGGAGCTGCAGAAGAAGGGTTTTCAGCGCGTCAAGGTCGACGGCGTTTTCTATGAGATCGCCGCCGTGCCGGCGCTGGCCAAGAAGTACAAGCATGACCTCGACGTCGTCGTCGACCGCATCGTCGTGCGCGGCGATCTGGCAACGCGGCTTGCCGGTTCCATCGAAACAGCGCTGAAGCTGGCCGAGGGACTGGCGGTCGCCGAATTCGCCGACAAGCCGCTGGATTCCAGCCAGACCGGCGAGGATTCGGTCAACAAGTCGAAGAACGAGACGCATGAGCGCATCCTGTTCTCGGAAAAGTTCGCTTGCCCGGTTTCCGGCTTCACCATTCCGGAAATCGAACCGCGCCTGTTCTCGTTCAACAACCCGTTCGGCGCCTGCCCGACCTGCGACGGCCTCGGCAGCCAGCGCGCCATCGACGGCAATCTGATCGTGCCGGACGAAAACATCTCGCTGCGCGACGGCGCCGTCAGCCCGTGGGCCAAGTCGACCTCGCCCTATTACGCGCAGACGCTGGAAGCGCTCGGCAAGGCTTATGGCTTCAAGCTCGGCGACAAGTTCAAGGATCTAACCACGGAAGCCCAGGAAGCAATCCTGCGCGGCACCGGCGAGCGCGAAATCACCTTCCAGTATGATGACGGCCTGCGCTCCTACAAGACGACAAAGACTTTCGAAGGCGTCATCCCCAATCTGGAGCGGCGCTGGAAAGAGACTGAATCCGCCTGGATGCGCGAGGAGATCGAGCGCTTCATGTCGGCCACGCCTTGCCCGGTCTGCAAGGGTTATCGGCTGAAGCCCGAGTCGCTGGCGGTGAAAATCGCCGGCAAGCACATCGGCGAAGTCACCGAGCTTTCCATCCGCAAGGCCGACCAGTGGTTCACCGACCTGCCGGCGTCACTCAACGACAAGCAGAACGAGATTGCGGTGCGGGTCTTGAAGGAGATCCGCGAGCGGCTGCGCTTTCTCAACGATGTCGGGCTCGACTATCTGACGCTGTCGCGCAATTCCGGCACGCTGTCGGGCGGCGAGAGCCAGCGCATCCGGCTGGCGTCGCAGATCGGCTCCGGCCTCACCGGCGTGCTCTATGTGCTGGACGAACCGTCGATCGGCCTGCACCAGCGCGACAATGCCCGCCTGCTGGATACGCTCAAGCACCTGCGCGATATCGGCAACACCGTGATCGTCGTCGAACATGATGAAGACGCCATCCTGCATGCCGACTATGTCGTCGACATGGGTCCGGCCGCCGGTATCCATGGCGGCGAGATCATCGCCCAGGGCACGCCGCAGCAGGTCATGGCCAATCCCAATTCGATCACCGGCAAATATCTGTCGGGCGCGCTCGAAGTGGCGACGCCTGGCGTGCGGCGCGAGGCGAAGAAGAACCGGCGCCTCAAGATCGTCGGCGCGCGCGGCAACAATCTGAAGAACGTCACCGCCGAAATCCCGCTCGGCACCTTCACAGCCGTGACCGGCGTGTCGGGCGGCGGCAAATCGACCTTCCTGATCGAGACGCTGTTCAAGGCGGCGTCGCGCCGCATCATGGGCTCGCGTGAGCATCCTGCCGACCACGACCGCATCGAAGGCCTCGAATTCCTGGACAAGGTCATCGACATCGACCAGTCGCCCATTGGCAGGACCCCGCGCAGCAACCCTGCCACCTATACCGGTGCCTTCACGCCGATCCGCGACTGGTTCGCCGGTCTGCCCGAAGCCAAGGCGCGCGGCTATCAGCCGGGCCGGTTCTCCTTCAACGTCAAGGGCGGCCGCTGCGAGGCCTGCCAGGGCGACGGCGTCATCAAGATCGAGATGCATTTCCTCCCCGACGTCTACGTCACTTGCGACGTGTGCCACGGCAAGCGCTACAACAGAGAGACGCTCGATGTCCTGT
>NZ_RZQG01000818.1:0-2672 GCF_003998635.1 Mesorhizobium sp. M7D.F.Ca.US.004.03.1.1 | reverse complement strand
GCGTATGCCTTCTGCCGCGCGGCCGATGAAGGCCTCGACGAGCGAGGTCTTGCCGGCACCCGCCTCTCCCCCCAGCGCCGCCACTCGGCCACGGCCGCGTGCCGCTTCCACTAGCAGGCCGTCCAGTAGCTCCAGCTGTGTCTGCCGTTCCAGAAGCATTGTCATTCGCTCGCGAGATTGGGGGGTTGCCACCATGGTGGCTGGCGCCACGATAGCTCTAAGCGAGAGGGTTGCAATGTGACTTTCCACACATTGCTGTGGCTCTCTCCACAAATAACGTCGCCAACATAGGGAATCGTCCCGCCAAAAATAGGGAATGGCTCCGATGTGCGCTCTTGTCGAACGTGATCATTGTCCAGTCGCGCTCGGACCGAGCGTGAATCAATGTGAAAAGGAACTTCCCATGCCTCGTTATGTGGTGGAACGCACATTTCCAGACGGTCTCAACGTGCCGATCACCGAAGTCGGCGCCGATGCGCTCGGCGGCGTCGTCATGCGCAACGCCGAAAAAGGCGTCACCTGGGTGCAGTCCTTCGTGTCACTCGACAAGAAGCACAGCTTCTGCATCTACGACGGCCCCTCGCCCGAAGCGATCCGCAGCGCGGCTCATAAGAATTCGCTGCCGGTCGACAAGATCATGGAGGTGCGGGTTCTTGACCCTTACTTTTACCGTTGAGTCCCCGAACGATCGGCAAATCCCAAATGATCGGCAAATCGATGAGCATCAAACTGCCCTTCGCCGCAATGGCGACCTGCTTGCTGGCCTGCCGGTCGGTGAACCCGCGCCTGTCGTGGGAGACCCCGGCCAAGCAACCTCCTTGCTCGGCCGTGTATGGCGGTTCGCGGCGAACCTGCCTTCGCATCTGTATGGCGGGCGGCGGCGAGTGCCCCCGGAAGACGATTATCTGAGGCGCGACATCGGCCTGTCGGAGCGCGATATCCAGCGGGAATACTGGCAATATTACTGGTGGGACCACTGATTTCGTGCAGCCATTTTGAATCGCTGAAAGACATTTCGAAAACTGCAAAGGCCACCTGACAGCGGCCTGCACAAACCGGGCGGACGGTCCGTTCCGGATTACAAAACCAGACGCTGCAGCGTTGAAACACGCCCGGCCTCACGGCCGGCCGTGGACCTCCCTGTCGCGTCATCAACAACAGCGGAAAGACAATGACCAAAACTCTTTGGACCGGGCGCTTCGCCGCCCTCGCCGTCCTGTCGATCGCGGCCACTGCCGCCCACGCCCACGACGCCAACAGGCTGGCCGACATGGTGCGGACGGCCAACAACCGCTTTGAGAACGTGGCGGCGGCAACCGCCGAGGGCTATGCGCCGATCCCTTGCGCCAGCGGCATCACCGGCGGCGCCATGGGCATCCACTACGTCAATCCCACCTATCTCAAGGATGACGCGGTCGATGTCGCCAAGCCCGAAGCGGTGATGTACGAGCCGATGGCCGACGGGACGCTGAAACTGGTGGCGGTCGAATACATCACCTCGAAAGGCCCGGCCTCGCTCGGCGGACAGCTGTTCAACTTCAACAGCGCCCCCAACCGCTACGGCCTCGGCCCGTTCTACGAGCTGCATGTCTGGGCCTGGAAACAGAACCCGACCGGCACCTTCGCCGACATGAACCCGAACGTGTCCTGCGACGCGATGAAGGGGATGTGACACTCCCCATGTGACACCTCTGGCACCGCATATACCAGGTGTCTGGCCTTCCCCCTTGCGGGGGGAGGGGCGAGCGCAACGCCGACCCGGCTTCCCATGCTTCCCGGCGTTCGCTCGCCATTCGTCATGCCACCGGCATGACGAATGCGCGTCCCGCGCACCGGCCCGCCGCTATGGCTCCGGGCGTTCGTCACTCGAAAAGCCAAATCGTTGGCTTTTCGTCCGCTGCGCGGACCGTTCCTCACCCAACCGTTTCTTAATGTGTTTTGGCTACACCAAAGCCTGAAAAGAAGCGGAAAACGGAGAGAAATCGGGGTGCGCTTTTCCGCGGCCACGACAGCCGGGCGGTTCTTGCCGCAGCGTTTGGCGCTGCGCATGGGGCCGCTGCTTGGCCGTATCGACGCCGTGCTGTTCACCGCCGACGAGCGCGGCGAGGCCGGCCGCATGTCGGTCATCGCCTTCTCCATCCGCATCGTCAGCGCCGTCATCGCCTTCATCAGCCAGGTGTTGATGGCGCGCTGGATGGGCTCGTTCGAATACGGCATTTTCGTCCTCGTCTGGGTGACGATGGTCATCGTCGGCAACCTCGCCTGCCTTGGCTTCCACACCTCGGTCATCCGCTTCATTCCCGAATACCGCGAGCGCGGCCTGATGGACGAACTGCGCGGCATCGTGCTGGCCAGCCGCCTGTTCGTGCTGATCGCCTCCACGATCATCGCCGGACTCGGCGCGCTCGGCGTCTGGCTGGCAGCACCCTGGATCGAAAACTACTATGTGATCCCGTTCATCCTCGGCGTCATCTGCCTGCCGATGATCGCCATGTCCGACCTTCTGTCCGGACTGGCACGCGCCAACAGCTGGGCGCTGTTTGCGCTGTCGCCGACCTATCTCGTGCGACCCATCCTGATCCTGCTGTTCATGGCGCTGATGCTGGCGGCCGGCTACGCCCCCGATGCCAGGACGGCGATCTTCGCCTCGATCGCGGCTACCTATGTCACCA
>NZ_RZQG01000817.1:0-2674 GCF_003998635.1 Mesorhizobium sp. M7D.F.Ca.US.004.03.1.1 | reverse complement strand
TGGTCAAGGTGATGATCGAGGCCTTGGTGGCGCTGGCGTCGACCAGCCGCTGCAGGAAACCTTCGAAATGCAGGCCGTTGACCAGCACGATATCGGCCTTGGCCATGGCCACCGCATCGGCCGGGCTCGGCTCGTAGACATGGGCGTCGCCATCCGGCCCGACGATGGTGGTGACATCGATACGGTCGCCGCCGACATTTTTGGCGAAATCGGCAATGACGGTGAAGCTGGCGACCACTTTCAGCGGTGCCGCGAAGGCCGACGATGCGCCAAAGGCGGTTAATGTTATAACGCTCATCGCCAGGGCGGCATGGATCGATTTCAGCATGGACGGGTCTCCTTTAGGGGCGGGGATCAGGCCGTTCTGTGACGGTGGTGGATGATGCGCGCACGCAGAATGCCGCGCGTGCCAAACAGGATCGAGGCGAAATAGACGACGCCGGCCGACAGGATGATCGCCGGGCCGGACGGCAGCGACGCGTGATAGGACAACAGAAGCCCGGCGACGCAGGAGGCAAAGCCTATCAGCACGGCCAGCACGCACATCGGCTCGACGCGCACCGTCCAGAAACGGGCGGCGGCGGCCGGCAGCATCATCAGTCCGACCGACAGCAGCGTGCCGAGTGCCTGGAAGCCGCCGACGAGGTTGAGCACGACGAGGCCGAGGAAGATGAAATGCACCGGACTGCCGAGCCGGCTGACCGAACGCAGGAACAGCGGGTCGAGGCATTCAGCGACCAGCGCTCGCCAGAAGATGGCAAGGCTGACCAGTGTCACGGCGACGATGCCGCCGATCAGCGTCAAGGCTTCATCGTTAAGCGCCAGCACGGTGCCGAACAGCACATGCATGAGATCGACGCTGGACCCCCGGATCGACACCATCAGCACGCCGATGGCGAGCGAAATCAGATAGAACGCGGCCATCGAGGCGTCCTCACGCTGGATCGTGAAGCGCGAGACGGCGCCGGCGCCGAGCGCGACGATGACGCCGGCGATCAGGCCGCCGATGGTCATCGGCAGGATTTCCAGCCCATAGAACAGGAAGCCGGCGGCGGCACCGGGCAGGATGGCATGCGCCATGGCGTCGCCCGACAGGCTCATCCGCCGCAGCATCAGGAAGACGCCGATCGGGCAGGCGCCGAGCGACAGCATCAGCGAACCGATCAGGGCTCGCTGCATGAAGCCGAAATCGGCGAAGGGTGCGATGAAAAGACCGTAAAGCGTATCCATCAGGCAGCCCTCGGTCCGACGCCATGGTGATGATCATGGCCATGATGGTCGTGATCGTGACCATCAGCGTGCTCGTCTGGCTCGCACCAGGGCGCATTCTCTTCCCAGGCTTCGTGGAAGCGGCGGGCGCGCAGCAGGTTTTCCGGCTTCAGCGTTTCCCTGGTTTCGCCCCAGGCAATCGGCTGGCGGGCGAGAAGCAGCGTTTCGGGAAAATTCTGCCGCACCAGATCGAGATCGTGGACGACCACCATGATGGTCCGTTCTTCGCCATGCCAGTGCTTGATCAGGGCAATAAGGTCGCCGACCGTCTTGGCGTCGACGGCGTTGAACGGTTCGTCGAGCAGGATGAGGTCGGCGTCCTGCAGCAGGACACGCGCAAACAGCGTGCGTTGCAACTGGCCGCCCGAAAGCGTGTCGATCGGCCGCTTCTCGAAGCCGCCGAGGCCGACCGCCATCAGCGCTTTGCTGACATCATCGCGATCTTGCTTGCTGTGGCGGCCAAGCAGGCCGCGCCGTGGCCACAGGCCGAGCGAAACCAGATCCACCACCCGCGCCGGAAAGCTGCGGTCGAGCTCGGACTGCTGCGGCAGATAGGCGGCGCGAACGCCGGGCGCGCGGATAACCTCGCCGGCCATCGGCTTCAGGACGCCGACAATACCTTTCATCAGCGTCGATTTGCCGGAGCCGTTGGCGCCGACGACGGCCGTCAGCGAGCCCTTGCGGATGGTGCCGTCGAGATGATGGATTGCAGGGTGGCTGCCGTAGCCAAGCGTCAGGTCGCGGAATGTCAGGCAGGTGTTTGTCATTCTGCGATCCGTGAGGGCGGCGAAATCCGGCTGCGGGCAGCGGCCGATTGGATATGTGATGTTATTACATTAGTCAACAAGCCAATCCGGCGGAATTGCGGCTGGCGGGTCAACTTGCCGTGTGGGGATATCATATGCCCTTGGCCCAAGGGGATTCGACTTGGCGACCTTGCCCGAAGCTGGCGGCAACTCTAAAGAGGCGCAACCGCCACAGGAAGGAACCATCCAATGAGCATTCGTCGCATCGATGTTGGCCCGCGCATGAGCCAGATCGTCATTCACGGAGATACCGTCTATCTGGCCGGTCAGGTCGGTCAGCCGACCGGCAACGTCGCTTCGCAGACCAGGGATATCCTGGCGGCTGTCGACGAACTGCTGGCCAAGGCCGGCTCCGACAAGACCAAGATCCTGCAGGCGATCATCTGGCTGGCCGACATGAGCACCTTTGCCGAGATGAACGCGGAGTGGGACAAGTGGGTGCCGCAAGGCAACACTCCGGCTCGCGCCACCGGCGAAGCAAAGCTCGCCACCCCGGAATATCTGGTCGAGGTTATTATTACGGCTGCGATTTGATCGGCGGTTTTCTACCTCCCCCTTGTGGGGGGGGCGGGACGAAGGGCCGGGTGGGGGGTGGCGCC
>NZ_RZQG01000816.1:0-2680 GCF_003998635.1 Mesorhizobium sp. M7D.F.Ca.US.004.03.1.1 | reverse complement strand
TTCCCAGCCGGCTCGCGCCGACACGCCTCTTGCAGGCATGGACGCTGCAGGTATGGACGCCGACGAGGCGGACGACGGGGCCGATGTCTTTTCCAGCAACGAAGAGCCGGTGTCCGACACCTTCCAGCGGCTACGTCCCGCCGAGCGCAAGCGCAGCTATGGCGGGCTGATCGCCGCTGTCGTCGCGCTGCTGGTCGTTGCCGGCGGCGGTTACGGCATCTGGCTGAACAAGGACGCTTTCGGCAAGATGCTCGGGCCTGGCGGCAACCCGGTCGCCAAGACCGAACCGGTGAAACCGGCCCCCGCCAAGCCGGCAAATGATGCGGCGGCAACGCCGCCGGCGCCCGCGACCGGCGGCGGCACGGAAGCCGAAAGCACGAAATTCACCCAGCGGCTGACGCCGCAGGGCAGCGAAGTCGATCCCGGCCCGGCCGGTGGTCAAAGCGGCATCGGCGAAGGCGAATCGGTCGCCGCGCTGACCACGCCGCCCTCGGCGACGAACGCGCCGGCGATTTCCGCACCGGCCGCCGGCACGCCTGCCGCGACTACGCCTCCGGCGACAGGTGCCGCCCCCGCAACACCGCCTGCCAATGGAGCTGCCCCGGCAGCGCCGGTCAATGCTGCCGCCACTCCGCCCGCACCAGCAGGTGCTGCGCCGCCCGCACCGGCGGCCGCGCCCGCGGAAACCGCGCTGCCGGTCGGCCAGAAGGCGATCTTCTATGAAGAGCGCACCAGCACCGCCCAGGGTTCGGCGGAGCCGGGCAATATCGTCTGGTCGCTGGTTCAGGAATCGCCCGGAGGCGACCTGCCGCCGGAGCCGGCGATCCGCGCCGAAGCCACCATTCCCGGCAAGGATATCCAGTTGCGCATGACCATCCGCCGCAACACCGACCAGACACTGCCGGCCAGCCATATCATTGAGATGATCTTTCTGACGCCCGACGGTTTTGAGGGCGGCGGTGTCGACAACATCCTGCGCGTCGCCATGAAAAGTTCGGAACAGGATGCCGGCAGCCCGCTGATCGGCATTCCGGCCAAGATCGCCGACGGTTTCTTCCTCGTCGCGCTCAACGACACCAAGGCCGACGAAGACGCCAACATGACCTTGCTTCGCGGCCAGGACTGGATCGACGTGCCGGTCGTCTACAAGACCGGACGGCGGGCATTGCTGACCATGGAAAAGGGCATTCCCGGCGAGAAGGTGTTCGACGAGGCGATCAAGGCCTGGCAGGCGAAAACGGCGGGCTGAGAAGGGCGCCGGCCCGGAGCCCCTTTGGTTTAGAAGCCTTGGAACAACATGTCGAGCGCGGCGACGATGTCGTCGTGGTGTCTGGAGAGATTTCCCTCGGCATCAGGCAATTCTGAGGCCATCAAGGCTGACATGAATTGTGTGACCATCACATGATTCCTGCCGTCGATTGCGAAGGTCGGGTTTAGACGGCGGCCCGGAACCGGGGCTATGTCGGGCGGCATCAACGGAATGACGACCCTCGTGGTCAGTCCCTCAAGAAGGTCGGACTGAACATCGAGAAGATAACCGCTACCTTCGGCATTCCGATAGAGATCGTAGCGTGCCATCAAAACAGCCGGTGTTTGGCCAATGGCAGCCCGTTGCGCCTGACATACTCATTGGAGCTTTGAATAGCTTCCTTGTTTTCTTCTTGCCAACGACGCGTCTTTTCTGCCGCAATCGCTTTTGCGATACCTGCCTCTGCGGCGCGGGAGATGTTGATGCCCAACGCCTTGGCGTCTTTGATCAGCTGAGAATCAATGGATGTGTTAACGGACTTTCGCTGAGGTTTCGGCGTCGATTGAAGCATAGAGACCGCCTCCTTTTATGCGCATAATGTAGGCGCATAAAAGCCCGCACGCAATCCTTCACCTCTCCATTTCCTCCCGCAGCATCTCCAGCTCCAGCCACTCTTCTTCAAGCGCGGCCAGCGTGGCGCGCTCCTTGTCGAGGGCGGCGATGGTTTTCTGGAAGGAGGCCGGGTCGCGCTCGTAATAGGCCGGATCGGCGATGTTGTTCTCCAACCGTGAGATCGAAGCCATCACAGCTTCGATTTTCTTGGGCAGGGATTCCAGCGCGAATTTCTGCTTGAACGACAGTTTCTTCGCCGGCCCCTTTGGCGCAGCAGCTTCACTTTTGGTCGTCATTGGCGCATCGCCGTTTTCGGCCTTCGCGCGCGCCCTGCGGTCGTCGAGCCGGGTGCCGCCGCGCTGCGCCAGCATGTCGGAGTAACCGCCGGCATATTCGATCCAGCGGCCGTCACCGTCCGGCGCGATCAGGCTGGTCACGGTGCGGTCGAGGAAATCACGGTCGTGGCTGACCAGGATGACCGTTCCGGCAAACCCGGCGACCAGTTCCTGCAGCAGTTCCAGCGTCTCCATGTCGAGATCGTTGGTCGGCTCATCGAGCACCAGAAGGTTTGCCGGCCGCGCCAGCACGCGCGCCAGCAAGAGCCGCGCCCGCTCGCCGCCGGACAACTCGCGCACCGGGGTGCGCGCCTGCTCCGGCTTGAACAGGAAATCCTTCATGTAGGAAACGACATGGCGCTGCTCGCCATTGATGACGAGGTTTTCGCCGCGACCGTCGGTGAGATACTGCGCCAGCGTCTCTTGCGGGCCGACCGCCTCGCGCTTCTGGTCGAGCGTGGCGATCTCCAGATTGGTGCCGAGC
>NZ_RZQG01000815.1:0-2686 GCF_003998635.1 Mesorhizobium sp. M7D.F.Ca.US.004.03.1.1 | reverse complement strand
GTCCCGGAATGACGACTTTCGCCTGTTCGATCTGGGCAGGATCGCGATCCCAGACCGAAACCCGTCCGCCCTCTTCGACGATTCTCTGCGCCACTGCCAACCCGATGCCCGATGCGCCGCCGGTGATGACCGCAACCCGACCGCTGAACCGTCCTGCAAAACTCATCGGCATCTGATTTCCCCCGTCACCTGAACCGATGGGCGCCGACGGCGCGCGACCGCCATACCATCGGCGCCGACTGTGCGGTCACCACCAGGCAAGTTCAAGCCGGCATGCAAGGCCGATCGTCTGGGCCAATCGCGTGCCGGGATTATCCGGGATTTCCCTCGAGCTGGTCGCCCAGTGCTTTCACCATAGCCACCAGCGCCGGTCCGATCTCGGCATGCGCGCGATCCTCGGTGATGATCTCGCCGATACCGCCGCAGGTGATGGCAACCAGCGGCGAGCCGTCACGCGGGCGGAACGGCACGCCGACCGCATGGATATAACTGTGCCAGGCGCCGAACGACGTTACGAAGCCCTGCCGTGCATACTGGGCGATCGCATCGTCGATCGCCGCCGCGATCAGCGCTGCCTTGTCCGGCTCCGCCGCCTGCAAAGCCCGCACAAGGCTGACGCGCTCCTCGGGTGAAAGGGCCGCCGCATAGGCCAGCCCCATCGATGTCTTCCAGATCGGCAGGTAGGAGCCTGGATTGAGCCGCAGAGTGACAAGGCTCTCCGACCGGCAATTGGCGAGATAGACCATGTTGAGGCTGTCGCGCGTGCCGAGCGCCACCGCCGCTCCCGTCAGGTCTGCCAGCGGCTGCATCAGCGGCCTGGCGACGTGAACGACGGCACTGGAGCTGAGCGCCGAATAACCAAGCGCCACGGTTGCCGGTCCGAGGCTGTAGCGGCCGAGATCCTTGTCGTAGAGGAGGTAGCCGAGCGCGCTCAGCGTATAGGTGATGCGCGAAACCGTGGCCTTGGGCAGGCCGGTGCGGGCAATGATGTCCTGGTTGCCGAGCGAGGCGTCGCCCGGTCGGAAGGCGCGCAATATGCCGAGCCCGCGCACCAGCGACGACGAAAGCTGCGCGCCTTCGCCTTCAAGCTCCGTCTCGTCCCTGGTCGCTCGCTTGCGCACGCTGGGTCTTTCTGGCGTCGTCGTCCGCCTGTCGGCCGGTGCCGCCGGCACGGTCTGTTGTATCTGGTCGAAAAATGAAATTAAATTCCATTTATATTGACAGGGGCTTTCGCGGGCTGTCAATATGCTTCCATCGATGGCATGTCCCAGCGCCTTGTGCCATCTTACGAAGCCCCTCCTTGTGAAGGTAGCCACGTGTCTCGCTATATTTTGCGCCGGCTTATCGCAATGCCGTTTCTGGTGCTCGGCATCGTCACCATCGCGTTCCTGATCACCACGGTGACCAAGGGCGATCCGCTGACCGCCATTGTTGCCGAACAACAGATGAGCAACCCGGAAGTGGTGGCCGCCGCCAAAGCCCGTTGGGGTCTCGATCGCCCCTTGCCGGAACGCTATATGATATATCTTGGAAATTTGCTGAGCGGCGATCTTGGCACCTCATTCATCACCAAGCGCAATGTCGGCACCGACATTCTCTACCGTTTGCCGGCAACGCTCGAACTGGTTTTCGCCGCGATGATCTTCGGCACCACGCTCGGCATCGTGCTTGGCGTGCTGGCCGCATATTTCCGCAACAGCCTGATCGACCACGGCGCCCGGCTGTTCGCTTTGTTCGGCTCGTCGCTGCCGGTATTTTGGTCGGGGCTCGGCCTGTTGTTCATCTTCTCCGTCATGCTGAACTGGCTGCCGGGGCCGGGCAGGGTTGATGCCCGCCTGGCATTGCCGCCCGGCATCACCGGCTTCCTCACCATCGATTCCCTGCTGGCCGGCAATCTCACCGTGTTCAAGGACGCACTCTGGCACCTGCTTCTGCCGGCCTTCGTGCTCGGTTGGACGGTGTCGGGAACCATATCGCGGCTGGTGCGCGCCAACATGCTGGACGTGATGAGCCGCGAGTTCGTGCTCACCGCGCGCGCCAAGGGGGCGAGCGAATTCCGCGTCGTCATCGTGCATGCGCTGCGCAACACCATGGTGCCGACCTTGACCGTCATCGGCTATTCCTTCGCCTATCTGATCACCGGCGCGGTGCTGACCGAAACCATCTTTTCCTGGCCGGGCATGGGCTCTTATGCCGTCGAGGCGGCACGCGCGCTCGACTTTCCGGCAATCATCGGTGTCACCATCGTCGGCGGCCTCGCCTTCCTGGTCACCAACCTCATCACCGACATACTTTATGTCGTGGCCAATCCGCGCGTGAGATTGAGCTGATGTCGGCGGTCGCAACCAAACCCCGTTCCGCCGCTGTTCCCGAATGGCTGACCGCGCCTTTGGCCATCGGCACGGTCGTCATCCTGTTCTGGCTGTTCATGACCGCGTTCGCCAATCTGGTCGTTCAATTCGATCCGCTCGAAATGGTGGCGCGCCGGCTGCAGCCGCCGAGCTGGGCGCACTGGCTGGGCACCGATGCGCTCGGCCGCGATGTGCTCGCCCGCACCTTGCACGGGGCGGCGCATTCGCTGCCGATCGCGGTTCTGGTCGTCGTCTCGGCCGTCGTCATCGGCTCGCTGCTCGGCGCCATCTCCGGCTTCGTCGGCGGCTTGACCGGGGCGGCGCTCATGCGGCTT
>NZ_RZQG01000814.1:0-2689 GCF_003998635.1 Mesorhizobium sp. M7D.F.Ca.US.004.03.1.1 | reverse complement strand
CACCAGACGCAGCCTGGCTTCACCGGCTGGGGCTCGTTTGCCGAATATGTCGCCATAGAACACGCCGACACCAATCTCGTGCGCTTGCCCGACGAAATGGAATTCGCCACCGCCGCCAGCCTCGGCTGCCGGTTCGTCACCTCGTTTCGCGCCATTGTCGATCAGGGCCGGGTGAAGCCGGGCGAATGGGTCGCGGTGCATGGCTGCGGCGGCGTCGGCCTGTCTGCGATCATGATCGCCAGTTCCATGGGCGCCAATGTCATCGCCATCGACCTCACCGACGAGAAGCTGGATTTTGCCAAAAAGATCGGCGCCGTCGCCACCATCAATGCGTCAAAGACCCCGAATGTGGTCAAGGCGGTCAAGCAGATCACCAATGGCGGCGCGCATATGTCGATGGACGCGCTCGGCCACCCCACCACCTCGTTCAATTCGATTGCCAATCTGCGCCGGCGCGGCCGCCATGTGCAGGTCGGCCTGATGCTGGGCGAGCATGCCCGGCCGCAGGTGCCGATGGACAAGGTGATCGCCTTCGAGCTCGAGATCCTCGGCAGCCACGGCATGCAGGCCTACCGCTACGAGGCGATGATGGACATGATCCGCAACGGCAAGCTCAAGCCCGAATTGCTGGTCGGCAAGAAGATCAGCCTCGATGAGGCGCCGGCGGCCTTGGTGGCGATGGGCGGCTTCGAGGGCATCGGCATTGGGGTGGTGACGAAGTTTTAGCAGAGGGCGGCACCGTCATCAGGCGATCGCGCGTCGTGGCAATTCCTGCTTTGCGAATCGCTTGGCGCCTACGACGCAAAGCACCACGCCAAGCGTGACGACGACCATCAGCGGGCTGACCTGCTCGTGCAGCAGCGTCGCCGCCAGTGCCAGACCGAAGAAGGGCTGCAGCAGCTGCAACTGCCCGACAGCGGCGATGCCGCCTTGCGCGAGCCCGCGATACCAGAACACGAAGCCGATCAGCATGCTGAACAGCGAGACATAGGCAAGCCCGATCCACGCACTGACGCCGACGCCGTCGAACGACGGCGGCATGGTCATCAGCGTCAGCACCAGCATGATCGGCAGCGACAGCACCAGCGCCCAGCAGATCACTTGCCAGCCGCCAAGCTTGCGTGACAGGGCGGCGCCCTCGGCATAGCCCAGACCGCAGGCGATGATGGCAGCCAGCATCAGACCATCGCCCACCGGCGAGGCGGTCACGCCCTGCGTCAGCGCAAAACCCGCGACCAGCGCGCTGCCCACGCACGAAAACAACCAGAATGCCGGCCTCGGCCGGTCGCCGCCGCGCAGCACGCCGAAGATCGCGGTCGCCAGCGGCAGCAGGCCGACGAAGATGATGGAATGGGCCGTAGTGACGTGCTTCAGCGCCAGAGCGGTCAGCAAGGGAAAGCCCACCACCACGCCCAGCGCCACGATCACCAGCGACATCAGATCGCCGCGCCCCGGGCGTTTCTGCCGGAACAGGACGAGCAGCGCCAGGCCAAGCAGGCCGGCAATCGCCGCTCGGGCCGATGTCAGGAATGTCGGATCGAAATCCTTCACCGCCACGCGCGTAGCCGGCAGCGAGCCGCTGAAGATCAACACGCCGATGAATCCGTTCACCCAGCCGCCCGCGGTCTTGTCCATTTTATGCTCCGTTTGTCGGCTCTGTATGGAGCCGAACCCGTGGCTTTGCCAGAGACAATGCGGTACACTTATGCAAAACTGTCATGGTCAACAGAGCAGTACGGATGGACAAGCAGACCACAGAAAGCGAGAGCGGCGGAACGCTCGTCGAAGGCGTTATGGCGACAATCCGCCAGCGGATCGCGGCGCGCAGCCTGACGCCGGGAGCACGACTGCCCTCGATCCGCGCCTTCGCCAAATCCATGCAGGTGTCCAAATCCACCGTGGTCGAAGCCTATGAGCGGCTCGCCGCCGAAGGTGCGATCCGTTCGCGGCCGGGATCCGGCTTCTATGCCGCCGGCTCGCTGGCGCCGCTGTCGCTGGCCGAAATCGGCCCCCGCCTCGACCGCGCCGTCGATCCGCTCTGGATCTCGCGCCAGTCCCTGGAAGCAGGCGACGACATGCTGAAGCCCGGCTGCGGCTGGTTGCCGGCCTCGTGGATGCCTCAGACAGGACTGCGCCGGGCGCTGCGCACGGTGGCGCGCGCCGACGATATCGCGCTGGCCGACTACGGCACGCCGCTCGGGCTGCCGCCGCTGCGGCAATTGCTGGCGCGGCGTATGGCCGGGCACGGCATCGAAGTCTCGCCCGAGCAGATCATGTTGACGGAATCGGGCACGCAGGCCATCGACCTTCTGTGCCGGTTCCTCATCGAACCCGGCGATACGGTGCTGGTCGACGACCCCTGCTATTTCAACTTCCACGCGCTGCTGCGCGCCCACCGGGCCAAGGTCGTCAGCGTCCCTTACACGCCGTCGGGGCCGGATATCGAGCTGTTCGCGCAGGCGCTGGCCGAGCACCGGCCGCGCCTCTACATCACCAACTCCGCCATCCACAACCCGACCGGCGCGATCCTGTCGCCGGTCACGGCGCACCGGCTGCTGAAGCTCGCCGACCAATCGGAATTGACCATCGTCGAGGACGATATCTTCGCCGATTTCGAACATGCGCCGGCGCCCAGGCTGGCGGCGTTCGATGGTCTCAACCGCGTCGTCCATATCGGCAGCTTTTCCAA
>NZ_RZQG01000813.1:0-2701 GCF_003998635.1 Mesorhizobium sp. M7D.F.Ca.US.004.03.1.1 | reverse complement strand
GCTGAAGCTGATTGCCGATGCCGGGCTGGTCGGACTGCCGAATGCCGGCAAGTCGACATTCCTCGCCGCCGTCACCGCGGCCAAGCCGAAGATCGCCGACTATCCGTTCACGACGCTGCATCCCGGCCTTGGCGTTGCCCGCATCGACGCGCGCGAATTCGTCATCGCCGACATCCCGGGTCTCATCGAAGGCGCGCATGAGGGCGTCGGCATCGGCGACCGCTTCCTTGGCCATGTCGAGCGCACGCGCGTGCTGCTGCATCTGGTTTCGGCGCAGGAGGAAAATCCGGGCAAGGCCTACAAGACCGTGCGCGCCGAACTCGAGGCCTATGGCAACGGCCTGACCGACAAGGTCGAGATCGTGGCGCTTTCCCAGGTCGACACGCTCGACGCCGATGCGCGCAAGAAGAAGGTCGCCTCGCTGAAGCGCGCCGCCGGCCGTGCGCCGATGCTGTTGTCCGCCGTCACCGGCGAAGGTGTCGAGGCAGTGTTGCGGGCGCTGATGTCGGTGGTGGCCGAGGCGCGTGCGCAGATCGCTGCCCCGGTCGAGACGCGCTGGGACAGATAGACCGATGCAGTCGCTGAAAAAATATCGGCGCATCACCGTCAAGATCGGCTCGGCGCTGCTTGTCGACCGCACGACGGGCTTGAAGCGAGACTGGCTGGCCTCGCTCGCCGACGACATTGCCGTGCTGGCCCAGGGCGGCGCTGAAATCCTCGTCGTGTCGTCCGGAGCCATCGCGCTTGGCCGCACAATCCTTGGTCTCGGCAAGCGTGCTTTGAAGCTCGAAGAGAGCCAGGCCGCGGCAGCCGTCGGGCAGATCGCCCTGGCCGGCGCCTGGTCGGATGCGCTCGGCAAGGGCAACCTGAAGTCGGGCCAGATCCTGCTGACGCTCGGCGACACCGAGGAGCGTCGCCGTTATCTCAATGCGCGGGCGACGATCTCGACGCTTCTGAAGATGAAGGCGGTGCCGGTCATCAATGAGAACGACACGGTGGCGACGTCCGAAATCCGCTATGGCGACAATGACCGGCTGGCGGCTCGCGTCGCCACCATGATGGGCGCCGATCTTCTGGTGCTGCTCTCCGACATTGACGGGCTCTACACGGCGCCGCCGGCGCGCGACCCCAACGCCAAATTCATTCCGGTGGTCGATCGCATCACGCCCGACATCGAAGCGATGGCCGGTGCGGCCGCTTCCGAGCTGTCGCGCGGCGGCATGCGCACGAAGCTCGATGCCGGCAAGATCGCTACCGCCGCCGGCACCGCGATGATCATCACGTCAGGCACGCGGCTGTCGCCGTTGATGGCGATCGAACGCGGCGAGCGTGCCACCTTCTTCCGGCCGAGCGCCAACCCGGTCAAGGGCTACAAGACCTGGATCGCCGGCCAGCTCGAACCTGCCGGCCGGCTGACAGTCGATGCCGGCGCCATCGGCGCGCTGCTGTCGGGCAAGTCGCTGCTGCCGGCCGGCGTCAAGCTGGTCAGCGGCAATTTCTCGCGCGGCGACACGGTGGCGATCCTGTCGCCCGAGGGCCGCGAGATCGCGCGCGGGCTGGTTGCCTATGATGCCGCCGATGCCGTAAGGATCGCAGGTCTGAAGACGGCCGAGATCGAAACCGTGCTCGGCTACGAGGCGCGCTCGGCGATGATCCACCGCGACGACCTTGTGGTGAGCCATTCTGGTGACCAAGTACGGGCCAGCGACCAAGTATTGGCCGGTGGCAACGTAAGCGGAGGATGAGCCATGCTGAAGCTGCATGAAAAATCCGGGGATGACACCGTAGCAACGATGGCCGATATCGGCCGCCGCGCCCGCGCTGCCGCCCGACCGCTGGCCATCGCCACGACCGCCGCCAAGAACGCCGGGCTTCTCGCCATGGCCGAGGCGATCGTTGCTTGTGAGCAGGACATTCTCGACGCCAACGCCATCGACATCTCGAACGGCCAGGAATCCGGACTTTCCGCCTCCTTCATGGACCGGCTGAAGCTCGATCCGGCGCGCATCCGAGCCATGGCTGAAGGCATCAGGGAGATCGCCGCGCTGCGCGATCCGGTCGGCGATGTCATCGCGCAATGGGACAGGCCGAACGGCCTGCATATCGAGCGTGTGCGCACGCCGCTCGGCGTCGTCGGCGTCATCTATGAGAGCCGCCCGAACGTCACGGCGGATGCCGGCGCGCTGTGTCTCAAGGCCGGCAATCCGGTGATCCTGCGCGGCGGCTCGGATTCGCTCAATTCTTCGGCCGCCATCCATGCCTGCCTGGTCGAAGGGCTGAAGGAAGCCGGCCTGCCGCAAGACGCCATCCAGCTGGTGCCGACCACCGACCGCGCCGCCGTCGGCGAGATGCTGAAGGGGTTGGGTGGTTCGCTCGACGTCATCATCCCGCGCGGCGGCAAAAGCCTCGTCGGACGTGTGCAGAACGAGGCGCGGGTGCCGGTCTTCGCGCATCTCGAAGGCATTTGCCATCTCTACATCGACCGCTCGGCCGATCTCGACATGGCGGTGCGGATTGCGGTCAACGCCAAGATGCGGCGCACCGGCGTCTGTGGTGCCGCCGAGACGCTGCTGGTCGACCGGGCGGTTGCCTCCACGCATCTGGTGCCGATCCTCGACGCCTTACGCGCCGCCGGCTGCGAAATCCATGCCGATGCCGACGTGCTGAAAGTGTTTTTCGACGCCAAGCCGGCGACCGATGC
>NZ_RZQG01000812.1:0-2702 GCF_003998635.1 Mesorhizobium sp. M7D.F.Ca.US.004.03.1.1 | reverse complement strand
CCTTGATGTTCATTGCCGATGCCGGCTTTACGCCGCGGGCTGGGCCTCGATGGTGCGCAGCGCCTGGGTCTGGCGCTTGGCTGCGGCCTTGACCGCGTCCTGCACCTTCTCGAAGGCGCGCACCTCGATCTGGCGCACGCGCTCGCGGCTGATGTCGAACTCGGACGACAGCTCTTCCAGCGTCAGCGGCTCCTCGGCGAGGCGACGGGCCTCGAAGATGCGCCGCTCGCGCTCGTTGAGCACGGCAAGAGCGCCCGACAGCATGCCGCGCCGGTTTTCCAGCTCGTCCTGTTCGATCAGCATCTCTTCCTGGCTTTCGTGGTCGTCGACCAGCCAGTCCTGCCATTCGCCGGATTCGCCTTCGCTCGCCCGGATGGGGGCGTTGAGCGAGGCGTCGCCGGACAGGCGGCGGTTCATCGACACCACTTCGGCTTCGGAAACGTTCAGCCTGGTGGCGATCTCGGCGATCTGGTCGGGCTTCAAGTCGCCGTCATCCAGTGCCTGGATCTTGCCCTTCACTTTGCGCAGGTTGAAGAACAGGCGCTTCTGGTTGGCGGTCGTGCCCATCTTGACCAGGCTCCACGAGCGCAGGATGTACTCCTGGATCGAGGCCTTGATCCACCACATGGCGTAGGTCGCGAGGCGGAAGCCGCGCTCGGGTTCGAATTTCTTGACGGCCTGCATCAGGCCGACATTGCCTTCAGAGATCACTTCGCCGATCGGCAGGCCGTAGCCGCGATAGCCCATGGCGATCTTGGCGACGAGCCTGAGGTGGCTGGTGACGAGCTTGTGCGCAGCGGAGGTATCTTCATGCTCGGCGTAACGCTTGGCGAGCATGTACTCTTCCTGCGGCTGCAGCATGGGAAAGCGACGGATTTCTTCCAGGTAGCGGCTAAGGCCGCCTTCGCCGGAAACGATACTGGGTAATGACTGGGCCATGATAGCGCCCCCTCTCTATTGGAGTGATGCCCCCGAAACGCGGCGGGCATGTGACGCGAGCACCAAAAGGCTCGCCCGCGACATCGGATCTTATACAGGAACAAAACCAGAAAAGACAGGCATTTGTTCAACACGAAACAGTGTGTCACGCTGAAGTGAACAATGCCGCTCAGGTTTTTCTGTGGCAGGTTCAGAGCTTGCGGAAACCGCCTACGAGTTCCTCCATGTCCCCCGGTATAGGCGCTTCGAACCTCATCGTTAAATGGGTAGCCGGGTGGCGAAATGCAAGGAGCCAGGCATGCAAAGCCTGCCGGGGAAATGCCTTGACCTGACTTTTCAGCGGTTCGGGCAGCCGGTTGGCCTTGGTGCGAAAGGCCTGGCCATAGTCGGGGTCGCCGATCACCGGATGGCCGATATGCGCCATGTGGACACGGATCTGGTGGGTGCGGCCGGTCTCCAGCCGGCATTCGACCAGGCTGGCCGTGGCGAACTCCTGTTGGTTCTCGCCGAAGCGCTCCTGCACGGCGAAATGGGTGACCGCATGGCGGGCGTCGTCGCGTCCTTCGGGCACCACGGCACGGCGCACGCGGTCGGCGGCGCGGCCGAGCGCCGCGTCGACCCTTCCGGTCGGCCTCTGCGGTATACCCCAGACCAGCGCCAGATAGGCGCGCTCCAAGTCGCCGGTTAGGCCGTGATCGGCGAAGGCTTCGGACAGCGACTTGTGGGCGCGGTCGGTCTTGGCGACTACCATGACGCCGCTGGTCTCCTTGTCGAGGCGGTGGACGATGCCCGGCCGGCGCACGCCGCCGATGCCGGAAAGACTGTCGCCGCAATGATGGATCAGCGCGTTGACCAGCGTGCCGGTCCAGTTGCCGGCGCCGGGGTGCACGACAAGCCCCGCCGGCTTGTTGATGACGATCAGCTCGTCATCCTCATAGAGCACATCGAGCGCGATGTTCTCGCCTTGCGGCTCTGCCGGCTCCGGCTCCGGCATGGCGACCGAGACGCTTTCGCCTGGCGTCATCCTGCGTTTGGTCTCGTCGACCGGTTTGCCGTTGACCGAGACCGCGCCCTGCCTGATCAGCATCTGCACGCGGCTGCGCGACATATCCGGGCCGAGGCTCACCGCCAGCCACTGGTCGAGGCGCAGGCCGGCCGCATCCGCGCCCGCCACCAGCACGGTGGGTTCCATGAACTGGTGCTCTATCAATTCAGGGGCCTCTTCGCTATGAGCGCTCATTGAAAAACCGTTCCGGATTATTTGCCATGGCCCGGCCTGACGCCGACGAAAACGAAGAAAAGCCGCTCGACCCCGAGATCGACAAGGTACGCGGCAAGCTCATCCGCTTCATGGCCATCAATCTCGGCCTGCTTTTGCTGGCTCTTATGGTGGTGATCGCGGCGATTGTCTACAAATCCCGCAAAGCATCTCCTGAGAACCCGCCGTTGGCCGGCGATATCCAGACACCCGCCGGCGAACCGGTCAGCGGCGACATCGTGCTGCCGATCGGCGCCAAGGTGGTCAGCCAGTCGCTGTCCGGCAATCGCCTCTCCATCGACGCCGAACTTGCCGACGGCAACCGCACGATCTTCGTCTACGATATCGCCGAGCGCCGCCTGATCGGCCGCTTTGCGATCCGCAACAAATGACCGGTCAGCAACGATGAACAAGCCTCAGGCATGACCGGGTTCGCCGAACATCGCCGTGTCGCGACCGTGGCCCTGGTCGTCGCCAGCTATGACGAGGCGATAGCCTGGTATGT
>NZ_RZQG01000811.1:0-2653 GCF_003998635.1 Mesorhizobium sp. M7D.F.Ca.US.004.03.1.1 | reverse complement strand
GCGAACGTGTTGCGGACCACCCAGCGGTCGATCGATGGCATCAGGCCATAGCGCTCGGCCGCGGGAATGAAGCTTTGCGGGGTGACGAAGCTGCCGTCTTCACTGGTCAGCCGCAACAGGATCTCGACATGTACACCTGCTTCGGCGGCGTCATCGTCGAGCGGCCAGATTTCTTGGGCATGAAGCCTGAAGCGGTTTTCTTCGAGGGCGGCGTGCAGGCGCTGTACCCAGGCCATCTCGCCGAAGCGCTCCTGCAGGGCCATGTCGCCATCGCTGTGGATCTGGACGCGGTTGCGGCCCTTTTCCTTGGCCATGTAGCAGGCGACGTCGGCGGCCCTGAGCGTTTCCTCGATCGTCACTCGCGCATCGGCGATCTGCACCATGCCGATGCTGACGCTGGTGTTGAAGGGCCTGCCGTCCCAGGCGAAATGCAGGTCTTGCACGGCTGCGCGCAGCCGTTCGGCGATGTCGGCCGCACTGTCGGCATCGCAATCGCCGAGCAGCACGCCGAACTCGTCGCCGCCCAGCCGGGCCAGCACATCGCCTGGCCGCAATTCGTTGGTCAGCCGCGCCGAAATCCGGCGCAGCAGCTGGTCGCCGGCAGCATGGCCGCAGGTATCGTTGACCAGCTTGAACTGGTCGAGGTCGAGATACATCAGCGCGTGCTGGCGGGGCCGGTCCGCCAAGTCCGCGATCGTTCTTTCCAGCCGGCTTTCGAAGTCGCGTCGGTTGGCCAGTCCGGTCAACGCATCATGCGATGCCTGCCATGAGAGCCGTTCGATGTAGTCCTCTTCGCGCGTCATGTCGTGGAAGGCGAGCACCGCGCCGACGACGTGGCCGGAAACGAGCAGCGGCGCACCGGTCAACGCGACGGGAACAACCGATCCGTCCGGCCGCTGCAGCAATTGCGGACGCGCGCTGGAACGGCGCGGTTCCCCGGCCAGCAGGCGCTCGATCAGCCTGACATCCTCGACGCTGGTATCCTTGTCCACAAGGCGAAACAGCCACTCGATCGGCTTGCCTCGGGCGGCACTGAGCGGACATGCCAGCAATCTTTCGGCGACGGCGTTCATGTAGTCCAGCCGCCCGTCGGCGCCGGTGCTGATCACGGCCTGCCCGATCGAAGCCAGGGTGATCTGCGCGCGCTCACGCTCGGCGTTCAGCGCCAACTGGAAGGCCTGGCGCTGCGCCAGGAGTTTGCGCGTCCGCCACACGGCAAGCAGGATCAGCAAGGCGGCGGTGACGAGATTGGCAAAGGTGAGCAGCATCTTGATGAAGCGCGATCCCTCGCCGAGGCTGTCCGAGAAGGCCTTGGAAAGTGGGGTGATCTGATGATCGAGCCGGTGGATCTCCGCCTTCCAGGCGCTGATCTCAGCCGTCGATACCGGACCCTTGCCGAGCGTCTCGTGCATGGCGTCGCCAAGTTGCTGGATGGCGAGGATCATGGTGTCGGCAGCCGTCCAGTGCCGGATGGCGGCATCAAGATAGCTGAAGCCGCGGAAATTCTGGAATAGCCAGATCATCCCGGTCACGTCGTCGGGGTGGTTTCTGCCCTGCAGGAAGCCGGTGCGCGCCGCGTTGGTGTCGGGCTCGGGCTGCTCAAGCGCTAGGCGTGCCGAACGATCGGCCAGCGGAACGGCGATCGCTCCACGGTACTCGCTGAAGAATTCCTCGCTGCCGGTGCCGGCATAGAGGCTGAGAAAATAGATGGCGTGCTTCTGTCCCTTGGACCACTGGCTCTCGCCGCCGACATAGGCGCGAACCGCCGACAGCGTGTAGAGGCTGAGGCTGGCAACCAGCGCCTGAGCAAGAACGACGGCAATGAACGGCCAGACGAGCCCGAGGAGACGGGGGCTTGCGTCCATCGATGACAGCTTCATCGAATTTCCATGGACTTGCCATGATCCCTGTCAGCGTGTCTGTCCGACGGTTCCATCCGTCGGTTGAGACTGTGTTTGTCCCTCATGTCGCTCAGCTGGCGACAACAATCCGGTTATCATGGGGGGGCTTAACAGCGAATAAAGACTTCAACTATTTGCAAGGTCGATTCTTGCTGCAGGCGACCGAATATTACGGTTTTTCATGAAATTGCTTCAGGTTGAATCGGATTGTATTCAAAGTTTGCGTAGTCAGCCAAGCCAATCGGCGCTATGCATCCGCCGCGAGGCTCGCCTGCTCAAGCATGGAGGCGTCCTCGCCGAAGGCGCGGGTGGCGCGGGCGGCGGCCTCGAGCAGCGGACGCTTCATGCGCTGGAGAAACGCCGCGTCGACCCTCGTGCTAGGCCCGGCCAGCGTCAAGGCGCCGAGCAGGACGCGCCCCGGCCCGAACACGGGCGCCGACACGCCCGCCGTGTCGGGATCGCGGTCGCCGATGGCGAGACAGGTGCAGGTCTTGCGGATGGTCTCGTAGGGTTCGCCCTGCTGGCCGGAAAACGCCGCAAGCACGCGACCACCCGAGCCGACCAGCAAAGGCAACACGTCGCCTTCGCGTATCGTATAGCGGATCGCGTGCTTGGATTCGACGCGGTAGAGACAGGTGCGGACGTCGCCCGAGCGAACATAGAAGGCAACGCTTTCCCAGCTTCGTTCGGAAAGGTCGCGCATGATCGGCAGCAGGATATCGACCGCCACGACCGAACGCTGGTAGAGCGCA
>NZ_RZQG01000810.1:0-2716 GCF_003998635.1 Mesorhizobium sp. M7D.F.Ca.US.004.03.1.1 | reverse complement strand
GTTGTGGCGGCAGCCGCCTGGCTGCGCTTTTATCCAGGCGCGCCGGATGTGCTGGTACACTGGGGAATAGACTGGGTTTATGCGGCAGCGCCCCCGGCTGAGACCGGCGCCGCCAATGCCAAGCAGGCAAACGGCCGCAATGGCGGCAACCAGCGGGTGAACGTGGTCGCCCTGGCGGCCACTTCGGCTGTTATCAACGACCGCCTGCAGGCGATCGGCACCGGCCGTGCCAATGCCTCGGTGACCGTCAATCCCTACAGTTCCGGCCGCCTCGCCGAACTGCTGGTCGAATCCGGCAGCCATGTCGACGAGGGACAGATCCTCGCGACGCTTGATTCCGAGACCGAAGTGATCTCTCAGGATCGGGCCAAGCTCGCCTTGCAGGATGCGCAATCCAAGCTCGACCGCGTCAAGTCGCTGCGTGCCTCCAACGCCGCGACACCGGTCGCGGTTGCCGACGCCGAAGTGGTGTTGGCGGGCGCCAAGCTGGCGCTTCAGGATGCCGAACTTGCACTACAGCGCCGGTCAATTCTGGCGCCGATCGCCGGCACCGTCGGCATCCTGCCGATCTCCGCCGGCAACTATGTCACCAACCAGTCGGCGATCGCCACGCTTGACGATCGCTCTAGCATTCTGGTCGATTTCCTCGTGCCGGAGCGTTTCGCCGCCGCCGTCAAGGTCGGCGCGCAATTGACGGCGACGCCGATCGCCAACCCCAGCAATGCCTATACCGGCACGGTTTCGGCCATCGACAACCACATCGATGAAAAGAGCCGCACCCTTCTGGTCAAGGCCAAGATCGCCAATCCGGCCGATTCGCTGCGTGCCGGCATGTCGTTCGGCATCACGATGAAATTCCCGGGACAAACCTATCCGGCCGTCAGCCCGCTGGCGATCCTGTGGGGTTCGGACGGCGCTTATGTCTGGCAGATCGAGAATGGCAAGGCGAGGCGAGTCCCGGTGCGCATCATCCAGCGCAACACCGAGACGGTGCTGATCGACGCCGAGATCGACAGCGGCGACATGGTGGTCACCGAAGGCACCCAGAGCGTCAGCGAGGGCGGCGCGGTCCGCCTCGCAGGCGAAGAGCAGAGCGCCGCGGGCGCGGCCAAAGGCTCATGACCGGAACCATCAACGCCGCCAGCGATATCGGCTTCACCGCGCTGTTCATCCGCAGGCCGGTGATGGCCTTCGTGCTGAACACCCTCATTGCCGTTGCCGGCCTCGCCGCCTTCTACGGCGTCGAAATCCGCGAACTGCCTGACGTCGATCGTGCGGTCGTCACTGTTTCCACCGCCTTCGAAGGAGCGGCTGCCGAAACCGTCGACCGCGAACTGACCGACACGATCGAGGGCGCCGTCGCCCGGGTCTCCGGCGTCAAGTCGATTTCGTCTTCTTCTTCATTCGGCTCGAGCCGAGTTACCATCGAGTTCAACGATGGTGTCGACCTCAATGTCGCCGCCTCGGACGTGCGTGATGCCGTCGGCCGCGTCGCCAACCAGATGCCGGACACCGCCGATCCGCCGCGCATCGTCAAGGCCGATGCCAATTCCGACGCAGTGATGCGACTGGCAGTGACCGCCGACAACATGTCGATCCAGGACATGACCGTGGTGGTACAGGACCAGATCGAGGACGAGCTGGCCGCCGTGCCTGGCGTTGCCGACGTCCAGGTCTATGGCGACCGCGACAAGATCTTCCGCATCGATGTCGACCAGAACAAGCTGGCCAGCCTTGGTTTTACGGTTGCCGATCTCAGGGCGGCGCTTGCCTCTGTTGCCTTCGATTCACCGGCCGGTTCGATCACCACGACCAATCAGGATCTGATCGTTCGCACGACCGCCGACGTGACCACGCCGGAAGAGTTCGAAAACATCATCGTCGGCGGTACAACGCGCATCCGCGACGTCGCCACCGTCACGCTCGGCCCCGATGTCGGCCAGACCACGCTGCGTTCGGACGGCAAGACCGGTATTGGCATCGGCATCATCCGCCAGGCGGAATCGAACACGCTGGACATCTCCACTGGCGTCCAGGCGGCCGTCGCCAAGTTGCAGGAGAACCTGCCCAAGGGCATGTCGATCAAGATCACCAGCGACGACGCGGTCTTCGTCAAGGGCGCGGTGCACGAGGTCGAGATCGCGCTTGGCCTGTCCGTGACCATGGTGCTGATCGTCATCTATGTGTTTCTGCTCGACTGGCGCGCAACGCTGATCCCCGGCCTGTCGATGCCGGTCGCCATGATCGGCACCATCGCCGCCATCTATCTGGCCGGCTTCTCGGTCAACATCCTGACGCTGCTTGCTCTGGTGCTAGCGACAGGACTGGTCGTCGACGACGCCATCGTCGTGCTCGAAAACATCGTGCGACGACGCAACCAAGGCATGGGGCCTCGCGCCGCCGCCGTGCTTGGCGCGCAGGAAGTGTTTTTCGCCGTCATTGCCACCACCTTGACGCTCGTCGCCGTCTTCGTGCCGATCTCCTTCCTGCCCGGCCAGACCGGTGGCCTGTTCCGCGAGTTCGGCTTCGTGCTTGCCATGTCGGTGCTTTTGTCCTGCGTGGTAGCGCTCACACTTTGCCCGATGCTCGCTTCGCGCATGCTGACCAGCGCGTCGCTCCACCACGAAGGCGGTCACGGCATCGGCGCCCGCATCGGCGGCGTGCTCAATACGGCCTACAAGCGCGGCCTGCACGCCTGCCTCGATGCACCATGGAT
>NZ_RZQG01000080.1:0-12315 GCF_003998635.1 Mesorhizobium sp. M7D.F.Ca.US.004.03.1.1 | reverse complement strand
CTGTTCGTCGCCGACAGCGAGGCCAACCAGGTCCGCGTCTATCGCCTGGCCGAGGGCAGCGCAAAGCCGGCGCAGGACGGCATCTTTGCCGGCAACCTCAACCAGCCCTATGGCATCGCCTTCTATCCGCCGGGCAATGATCCGCAATGGGTCTATGTCGCCAACAGCGACAGCGTCGTGCGCTTTGCCTATCGCAAGGGCGACCTGAAGGCATCAGGCGATCCGGAAACCATCATCGACAACATCCCTGCCAATCATCACTGGACGCGCGACATCGCTTTTTCGCCGGACGGCAAGACGCTTTATCTGTCGGTCGGCTCGGGATCGAATGTCGCCGAGGATATGGGCAAGGAACCGGAGGGCGGACTCGACGCCTGGGCGAAGTCGAAGCCGCTCGGCGCCACATGGGGCTCTGAAGACGGCCGCGCCGACGTGCTGGCCTTCGATCCGGACGGCAAGAACGGACGCATCGTCGCCACCGGCCTGCGCAACTGTTCGGGCATGACCGTGCAGCCGGCGACCGGCGCGCTGTGGTGTGTCGTCAATGAGCGCGATGGGCTCGGCGACAATGTGCCGTCCGAATATGCAACAGTGGTCAAGGACGGCGCCTTCTATGGCTGGCCCTGGTACTATATCGGCAACAACGAGGATCCGCGCCGCAAGGGCGAGCGCCCCGACCTTGCCGGCAAGGCTGATATTCCCGATGTACTGATGCAGGCGCATTCGGCGCCGCTCAACATCGCCTTCTACGAAGGGAAGAGCTTTCCGGCCGAATACAAGGGCGACGCCTTCGTCGCCTTGCATGGTTCATGGAACCGCGGCAACAGGACCGGCTACAAGGTGGTGAGATTGCTGTTCAAGGATGGCAAGCCGACCGGCGAGTATGAGGATTTTATCACCGGATTCGTCGTCTCCAGCGGCGAAGTCTGGGGTCGACCGGTCGGCGTGGCGGTGGCGAACGACGGCGCGCTGATCGTGACCGAGGACGGCAACGGCACCATATGGCGTGTCACCCATGACGACGGTCACTCCTGATCTGCTGGGCAGCGCAGGCTCCCTCACCTGGATTGCCAACCGAATTGCGAAGAGCAATTTGGGACAATCCTACCTCTCCCTGGCGGGTAGAGGAGGTAGGCGGGGCCGTGCTCGTCTCTTCTCCCCAGCGGGGAGAAGGTGGCCGCGAAGCGGTCGGATGAGGGGGCCTTCTTCAGGTGTCCCAACGATATCTGGTGCAATGGATTCCGACCCCACGGGAATTCAATTCTGGCCCGTTTCATGCGACAGTGCCTTCTGATTTGAGACGAATACCATGACCCTCACCGGATTCCTCGCCTACAGTGCCGCTCTCGGCGTCGCCGCAGCCATTCCCGGTCCCGGGCTCACCGCGCTCATTGCGCGCGCGCTCGGTTCCGGCTTTCGCTCGGCGCTTGCCATGTCCTTTGGCCTGATGGTTGGCGACCTCACCTACCTGACCGTCGTGGTGCTCGGCCTCGCTTTCGTCGCGCAAACTTTCGGCATGGTTTTTCTCGCCATCAAATGGCTCGGCGTCGCCTATCTCGTATTCCTCGGCTGGCGCTTCTGGAACAGCGGCATCACGCCCGAGACCGTCGAGGCGAGGAAAGGCAAGGGTGGCCTGCTGTCGAGCTTCGTCGCCGGCCTGACCGTAACCCTCGGCAATCCGAAGACGATGATCTTCTACCTCGCAATCACGCCGACCATCGTCGACCTGAAGACCATCACGCTGGCCGATTACGGCATTCTCGTTGCGCTGACGGTCGTCGTGCTCTTGGTGGTGCTGGTGCCGTATCTGGCGCTGGCTGCCAAGGCGCGCTGGTTCCTGAAATCGCCGCGCGCGCTCAAGGCGCTGAACCGCACCGCCGCCGGCTTCATGGTTGGTGCTGCTGCAGCGATTGCCGCCCGCCAATAAAGGGCTCTCGGCCAAAGCATTTCGCAAACAGGCCTTTGCGGGAAATGCTTTTCCGCGGCGGAGACGTTTTCGACACAGTCCCCACTCGGATATTTTCGGCCGACAGCTTATGTTGCGCGGCTGAAAGCCCTATCTTGCCGGCTGCAATTCCACTTGCCTGAAATTCTGGGAGCGAAACCAATGAACAAGCCCGTCACATCAGCCCGCGTGCCCGGTCGCGGCCGCGTCTACGATTCCATCACCGACACGATCGGCGACACGCCTCTGGTGCGGCTCGACAAGTTCGCCAAGGAAAAGGGCATCGTCGCCAATCTTATTGCCAAGCTCGAATTCTTCAATCCGATCGCTTCGGTCAAGGACCGTATCGGCGTGGCGATGATCGAGGCGCTGGAGGCGTCCGGCAAGATGTCTCCCGGCAAGACCACGCTGATCGAACCGACGTCCGGCAACACCGGCATCGCGCTTGCCTTCGCTGCCGCCGCCAAGGGCTACAAGCTGATCCTGACGATGCCGGAAACGATGTCGATCGAACGCAGGAAAATGCTGGCGCTGCTCGGCGCCGAGCTGGTGCTGACCGAGGGTCCGAAAGGCATGAAGGGCGCCATCGCCAAGGCCGACGAACTGGCAGCGACGATCCCCAATGCGATCATCCCGCAGCAGTTCGAGAATGCGGCCAACCCGGAAATCCACCGCACGACGACGGCCGAGGAGATCTGGAACGACACGCATGGCGAGGTCGATATCTTCGTCGCCGGCATCGGCACCGGCGGCACTATCACGGGCGTCGGCCAGGTGCTGAAGAAGCGCAAGCCTTCGGTGCATGTCGTCGCAGTCGAGCCGGAATCCTCACCGGTGCTGTCGGGCGGCCAGCCCGGCCCGCACAAGATCCAGGGCATCGGCGCCGGCTTTGCGCCCAAAATCCTCGACACGACGATCTATGACGAGATCGTCAAGGTCTCGAACGAGGATTCGGTCGCCAATGCCCGCCTCGTCGCCCGCCTCGAAGGCGTGCCGGTCGGCATCTCGTCGGGCGCCGCCCTGCAGGCGGCCATCGTCGTCGGCTCGCGGCCGGAGAACAAGGGCAAGAACCTTGTGGTGATCATCCCATCCTTCGCCGAGCGCTATCTGTCGACGATCCTGTTCGAGGGGTTGGGCTCGTAGTCCGACGCTTCTTCGTGACCAAGCTGGCCCGCTGAAAAACCGTCTGTGGCCGCCATCAGCGGCTTGAGCGCGACACCGCTTCCGGTTCATATCGCTCCCGGCTTGCTTAGCGCGGGCCGGGGGAAGATTCCATGTACAAGCTCTACACCCGCCCAGGCAGCGGCGGCTTCGTCGTCGAGGCTGCGCTGGCGCTGGCGAACGTACCGTTCGAGCAGATCGACGTACCGAAGACGGACCGACCCGATCCGGCCTTCCTGGGCATCAGTCCGTTGAACCAGGTTCCGGTGCTGACCTTGCCGGACGGAAGCTCGATGACCGAATCGGCGGCGATCTGCATCCTGCTTGCCGAGCGTCACCCCAATGCCGGCCTGGCGCCGGCTGTCGACACGCCTGCCCGTGCCGACTTCCTGCGCTGGATGACCTTCATGTCGTCGGTGCTCTATCCGGCGGTGCTGCGTTTCTACTACGCGTATCGATACACGGCCGATCCGGACGGCACCAAGGCGGTCAAGCAGGCAGCCGTCGCCGAGATGGACCGAGGCTTTGCCGTTCTGGATGCCGCTCTCCAAGGCCGTGACTGGCTGGTCGGCTCCCAGCTGTCACTGGCCGACATTTACCTCGTCATGCTGGTGGCCTGGCATCCCGACGTCGACAAAGCGCGGACGGCATGGCCGAACATTGAACGCCTGTGGTCGAAACTGCGCGACAACCCGCTGATGAAGACGCTCAACACATCGCATGAGATGTGGCCAGGCTGAACGGACGGCCGGTGGCGCGGCTCAATTTCTGAGCACCGCCCGTTTTCCTTGCAGGAAGCGGCGCACCGCCGGATCGCGTTCAAGGCCGATCGCCCGATCATAGGCCTCGGTTGCCTGTGGCACCTGACCGAGCCTGGCCAGCAGACCGGCGCGGGCTGCCCAGTAGGGCTGATAGTCATCAAGCCGCTTGTCGTCGCCCAGCACGTAAAGGGCCGCCAATCCGGCCACGGCGCCCTCGGCCTCGGCAATCGTCACCGCGCGGTTGATCGCCACCACCGGCGATCCTGCGATCGAAAGCAGCGCGTCGTAGAGCTCGCGGATCGCCGCCCAGTCGGTGCGGCCGGTCAGCCGTCGTGCTGCATGTGCGGACTGCACGGCCGCCTCAAGCTGGTAGCGGCCGATGACGCCCATGGTGGCGGCGCGGCCGAGCAACGCTTCCGCCTCATCGACCAAAGCGCGATCCCAGAGCGTATAGTCCTGCTCAGCAAGCGGCACGTAATCCCCGGCCGCATCGCGCCGTGCGGCGCGGCGCGCCTCGGCAAACAGCATCAGCGACAAGAGGCCAAGCGCCTCGGGCTCTTCCGGCAACAGCGAAGCCACCAGCCGGCCGAGCCAAATGCCTTCGGTCGCCAGATTGCGGCGCTGCGTCTCGGTGCCCGCCGGGTCGGACCAGCCTTCGGCGAAGGCGGCGTAGATCGCTTCCAGCACCGCATCCAGCCGTTCGCCGAGTTCAGCCCGCTCCGGCACGCGGAACGGAATGCCGGTCTCACGGATGCGGGTCTTGGCGCGCACCAGGCGCTGGCTCATCGTTGCCGGCGAGACCAGGAAGGCAGAGGCGATCGTCGCGGCGTCGAACCCCAGCACGGTCTGCAGGATGAGCGGCGAACGCACGCTCGATTCGATCGCCGGATGGGCGCAGGCGAACATCAGCCGCAGCCGTTCGTCGGGCAGGTCTTCGTCGGTCATGTGCGCCTCCGCCTCCTCGGCAATCAGCTTGAGATGCTCGCGGCCGGCCTCGCTGGTCAGCCGCCGCCGCACCGCATCGACGCGGCGCCGCCTTGCCACCGCCAGCAGCCAGGCTTCCGGCTTCTTGGGCACGCCGGTTTGAGGCCATCGCTCCAGTGCGGCGGCGAAGGCATCGGCCAGCGCATCCTCGGCGCCGGCCACGTCGCGCGTGCGTGCCGCGAGCCAGGCGACAAGCTTGCCGTAGCTTTGCCGGGCGGCGACTTCCGCCGCCGCCCGCGCGATCTCCAGGCCATTCTCCATCACATGGTCTGTTCCCAGATCGGCCGCAGCTCGACCGTGCCGGCGCTGGCGGCGGGGCAGCGCGCCGCCCAGGCGATAGCGGCATCGGCGTCCTCAGCCTCGATCATGTAGAAACCGGCGAGTTGCTCCTTGGTGTCGGCGTAGGGGCCGTCGAGCACGTTGGTCTTGCCGTTGGCCATCCGCACCGAAGTGGCGGCCTGGGTCGGCTTCAGCCGGTCGCCGGCCAGCCAGGCGCCGGATTTCTTCAACGCCTCGGTATAGGCGCCATAGGCTGCGCTGATCTCGTAGGTCTTATCGGTCGGCGCGGCCGCCATCGCGGCTTCGTTGACGTAGATCAAAAGCATGTATCGCATGGTCTTCTCCCGTTTTCTCGAAGGCCGCTTCGTTGCTGGCCGACCCTATGTCGCGTGGCCTGGACCGATTTCGACAGGCGCCGCGAAAAATCATTCGGCGTCGTCGGGGCGTTTCGGTCATTTCTCGGATAGGTACTCGGTCATTTCCCAGATCGGGCGCACCTCGACCGTGCCGGTGCTGGCTGCCGGACAGCGTCCACCCCATTCGATGGCCGTGTCGATGTCGGTCGCCTCGATCATGTAGAAGCCGGCAAGTTGCTCCTTGGTGTCGGCATAGGGGCCATCGAGCACGTTGGTGTTGCCGTTGGCCATCCGCACCGAGGCCGCCGCCTGGGTCGGGCGCAGCCGGTCGCCGGCCAGCCATGCGCCGGATTTCTTCAACGCTTCGGTATAGGCGCCATAGGCCGCGAGGACCTGCTCGGTCTTGTCGCGCGGCGCATTAGCCGTCGCGGCCTCGTCATTGTAGATCAAAAGCATGTATCGCATGGTCTTCTCCCGTTTTGTCGAACGGCCGCTCCGTGCGGGCCGACCCTATGTCGTGCGGTCTCGGCCGATTTCGACAGGCGCTGGAAAAATCTTTCGGCCTTGGTCGTGTCATGCGCAAGCCGGCGCCCACCGCGGCAGCACTCAACCGTTCGCCTAATGGAGTGCAATTGCTGGTTGGCATTTGCCGTCTGCCGTCTAAACTCGCCCCGCCCGCGCCGAGGAGGGCGGCGGCGCAGACATTTCAGGGAGGAAATCACCATGTTCCATTTCAGGACGAAATTCATTGCGGCCGGCGCGGTGGCGGTCTCGCTTGGCCTGGGCGCTATTTCAGCCAAGGCCCAGGAATTCATCAATGTGCTGACCGGCGGCACGTCCGGTGTCTATTATCCGCTCGGCGTGGCGCTGTCGGAAATCTACGGCAAGGGCATCGAAGGCGCCCGCACCCAAAGCGGCTTTTGCGATCGAGCCTGACCACACAGACGCCATCGAAGACGATCAGCGGCTGGCGTGCATCGAAGGATGTTTCGGAGGGACAGCTTGACTTGCGACGGCTCGACTGGGGAAGGTCGGTCACGCGGGCCTCGGCTGCTTGTGCCCTTAGGACACTAAGCCAGCCGGAGACGGTATCAAAGCCGTGGCGATGTCGCACGCCGCCTGTCGGCGAGAGCGGGACGCTCGGCGCGATAGGTGGTGGCGCGGGTAGAGGCGGCCGGCCTGCAGATCCGGCTGTCGTGGCGATTTTCGAAAGCCATGATCAGTGCGCGCTCACGCCGAGCGAGTTGCCGCGACGGGCGCAAGCCGGGCCGGGGCCACGCATGTAATAGCGCTCGGGCCGATAGGTCGGCGCGACGAATTCGCGGATGGCGGCGGCATAGCCGATGAGGTGCGCGAGGAAGTTCATTTACCTTGTCCCTGTCCCGAATTTCGGATGTCCCTTCCGAATTGCGGTCATCATAGCGTCGAGGCGTGAATAGTCGGTGAACGTGATGTTAATATCTGGTCGAAAATGCCTTGCTTCGTGGCTGGAATGCGGCTGATTCGGGGTCTTTCCGTGCAGTTGGTCGGCATTCCGCCCAATGTGACTTTTCCATCACATATGTTTCGTTTGAATGTCGCCCGCGCGCGGTTCTGTTTCAACTTTGGCTGCCTCAGTGAAATTTCCGTGCGGGCGGCCAGAACGCCTCGGGTGCGCTTGGCATCCAGATCGGCGCGGGAGCGCGGAACTGGAGCGGGCTCTGTCCGTTCTCACCTTCATCTGGTTGTGGAAGGGAAGATATCATGGCGCCGCGTCCAGCCTGGAAGGGCTATCTGAAGCTGTCGCTGGTCACCTGTGCCGTCGAGCTGACCAATGTCGTCACCCACACCGAGAAGGTCTCGTTCCGGGTGCTGAACCGCAAGACCGGCAACACGGTGAAACGCATCTATGTCGATTCCGAAACCGGCAAGCCGCTTGGCGACGACGACGAGATCAAGGGTTACGAAGTCAGCGACGGCGATTTCGTCCATATCGAGGAAGACGAGATCGAGGCGGTGCAGATCGAATCCTCGCACACGATGGCGCTCGACGGTTTCGTCGACAAAGCCTCGATCCAGCAGATCTACCTCGATACGCCCTATTATGTCGCGCCGGCCGACAAGGTGTCGGAGGAGGCGTTCGCCGTCATCCGTGATGCTATGGCGGGCAAGAAGATGGCCGGACTGGCGCGCATCGTGCTCTATCAACGCGAGCGCCCGGTGGTCATCGAACCGCTGGGCAAGGGCATGGTGCTGACGACGCTGCGCTACGACAACACGGTGCGCCAGCCGGACACCGTGTTTGGCGACATCAAGGCGGTGAAGACCGATCAGGAGGTGACCGATCTGGCCGAGCTGATCATCGACAGGAAGAAGGCCAAGTTCGATCCCTCGAAATTCGATGACAAATACGAGGACGCACTCCTGGAGCTGATCCGCGCCAAGAAGGCCGGCAAGAAGGCGCCCACGGCCAAGGCAGCGCCCAAACCCTCCAATGTCGTCAATCTGTTCGACGCGCTGAAGAAGAGCCTGTCGTCGGATGGCAGCTCGAAGGCTTCTTCGTCGGCGAAGGCCAAGCGCGCCAACCCGAAAGCCGGCGCGCCGAAGCGCAAGTCGGCCTGAGGACATCCAGAGATGGCCAGCCTCGAACAGTACCACTCCAAGCGCGATTTCAAGAAGACCACCGAGCCGGCCGGCAAGGTCGCCCGTACCAAGAAGGGCGAGGCGGGCGGCATCTTCGTCATACACAAGCACGCGGCGACAAGGCTGCATTACGACCTGCGGCTGGAACATGACGGCGTGCTGTGGAGCTGGGCGGTGACGCGCGGCCCGAGTCTCGACCCGCATGAGAAGCGGCTGGCCGTGCATGTCGAGGATCACCCGATCGACTATGCGCCGTTCGAAGGCACCATCCCCAAGGGCGAATATGGCGGCGGTTCGGTCATCGTCTGGGACGAGGGCACCTGGGTTCCCGAGATCGACCCGGCCAAGGCAATGAAGAAAGGCCATATCAGCTTCGAGCTGCACGGCCACAAGCTGCACGGTCTATGGCATCTGGTGCGGTTGAAGCCGCGCGCGGCTGAAAAGCGCGACAACTGGCTGCTGATCAAGTCCGACGATGCCGCCGCGCGGCCGGGCGAGGACATCCTCAAGGAAGCGCCGGAATCGGTGAAGTCGGGCCTGACCATCGAGGAGGTCGGCGAGGGCAAGGCCGCCAAGGGCCAGAAGCCAAAAGTCTGGCATTCCAACAAGCCAGCCGCCGGCAAGGCGAAGCCCGGCAAGCGCCTCGACTTTGTTGAGCCGCAGTTGGCCACGCTGGAGCGCGAAGCCCCGCCGGGCAAGGACTGGCTGCACGAGGTGAAGTTCGACGGCTATCGCATGCAGGCGCAGATCGCTGGCACCGAAGTGCGGCTGCTGACCCGCACCGGCCTCGACTGGACGGAGAAATTCGGCGGCGAGATCATGGCAGAACTGGCCGGACTGAAATGCAGTGACGCCATCATCGACGGCGAGATCGTCGTGCTGGCCGACAGCGGCGTTTCGTCCTTCTCCCTGCTGCAGCAGGATTTGTCTGCCAATCGAACCAACCGCTTCATCTACTACGTCTTCGACCTGATGCGCCTCGACGGGAAGGATTTGCGCCGCGAGCCATTGGTCGAGCGCAAGCAGACCTTGCAGGAGCTGCTCGGCAAGCAGCCGGAGAATGCGGCAGTCCGTTTCAGCGACCATTTCGCCGAGCCCGGCAAGATCATGCTGGAGCATGCCTGCCGCATGGGGCTGGAAGGCGTCGTCTCCAAACGCGCCGATGCGCCTTATCGCAGCGGCCGCGGCCCCACCTGGGTGAAATCGAAATGCACGGCGCGGCAGGAGTTCGTCATCGGCGGTTATCTGCCGTCGGAGAAGACCGGGCGCGGACTGCGCTCGCTGCTGGTCGGCTATCATGAGGGTGGCAAGCTGCATTATGCCGGCCGCGTCGGCACCGGCTTCTCCGCCAAGGGCGCCACCGATTTGAAGACAAAGCTCGATGCGCTGAAGGCAAAGTCGTCGCCGTTCGCTGCCACCGTGCCGAAGGGCAAGGGCCTGGTCTGGGTCAAGCCGGAACTTGTCGGCGAAGTGGAGTTTCGCAGCTGGACGTCGGACCGTATAATACGCCACGCCTCGTTCCAGGGATTGCGCGAGGACAAGCCGGCGGAGGAAGTCGTGCAGGAAAAGCCCAAAGCGTCGACAGGCAAGGCAGCGACAGCCAAAGGTTCGGCAAAGCCGGCATCGAGCAGCACCGCCAAGCCCGCCGGGTCGATGACGACCACGGTAAAGCTTTCCCATCCCGACAAGCTGCTGTGGCCGGACGAAAAAATATCCAAGCAAGGCCTGCTCGACCACTACGCGCAGGTCTGGCCACGCATGGAACAGTTCGTCGTCAACCGGCCGCTCAGCCTGGTGCGCGCGCCGGACGGCGTCGGCGGACCGCGCTTCTTCCAGAAACATGCCTCGGCCGGCATGAGCGACAAGATCGCCCGCATGAAGGACCCTAACGACGGCGAGGAGATCCTGTTCATCAGGGATTTCGACGGCGTTGCTGCACTGGTTCAATATGGTGTGGTCGAGATCCACATCTGGGGCTGCACGACAGACAAGCTTGAACAGCCCGACCAGATCATCTTCGATCTCGATCCCGATGAAGGCGTCGACGTGAAAGCGGTGCGCGAGGCGGCACTCGACATTAGAGGCAAGCTCGACGAGCTGTCGCTGTCGAATTTCGTCAAGACCTCGGGCGGCAAGGGTTTTCATGTGCTGGTGCCGCTAAAGCCATCGGCGGATTGGGAGGCGGTGAAGACCTTCGCCCATGATTTTGCCAAGGCGCTCGAACAGGGCGCCCCCGACCGCTACACGGCGACGCTGTCGAAGAAGGCGCGCACCGGAAAGATCTTCGTCGACTATCTGCGCAATGGCAGGGGCTCGACGACGGTCGCGCCCTATTCGTCGCGCGCCAAGAAGGGCGCCACCGTGTCGATGCCGGTGACCTGGGCCGAGATCGAAGCCGGACTGGCGCCGAACGCTTTCCCGATCGGCGACAAGACGACGCTGGCGAAGTTGGCGCTAGCCGATCCGTGGAAGGATTTTTTCAAGGTGGGGAAGGTGTTGAAGCGGGGGTAGTTCGCGCAATTTGCCAGCGCAGCGATCCTTCGCGCCCCCCTCTGGCCTGCCGGCCATCTCCCCCACGAGTGGGGAGATTGGCAGCTTCGGCGCTTCGCACCCTTTGCACGTAAGAGATTGGCGAAAGCCGGCGTGACGCCTGATCTCCCCCCGTGTGGGGGAGATGGCCGGCAGGCCAGAGGGGGGCGCTGTCCCGCCAACCCCTCAGTCCAAAAACACCCTCTCAAACGCCTGTTTGCCCGGCGGCGAGAAAATGACCGCGCGACTGTCCTTCTCGCGGCGCGCCCATTTCTCGGCAAGGATCTTGTCGAGGATGGCGGCGCCCAGCGTGCCGGCGAGGTGCGAGCGCCTCACGCTCCAGTCGAGGCAGGCGCGGCATACCGGCCGGCGCGGCCTGGTGTAGACATCGATGCCGATGGCAGCGAAATGCGAAGCCGCCGATGGCCCGAGCCTGATCTCCTTGTCGTCGCGGACCAACACGTTTTTGGCGACGAGACGATCGAGCATCGCCACCGCCTGCTCGCCGGCAAGGTGGTCGTAGCAGACGCGCGCCACGCGCATGGCGCCGTCGCGGGGACCCGGCCGCACGCGCTTTGGCCCAACGGCTTCCGCGACACCGGTGATGGCTTCGATCATGCCCGCCACCTGCGGGCCGGCGAGGCCGTAGTAGCGATGGCGGCCCTGGCTCGCCACCGTCAACAGCCCGCCTTCCATCAGCTTGCCCAGATGCGAGCTGGCGGTCGGCAGCGACACGCCGGCTTCGAGCGCCAGTTCGCTCGCCGTCAGCGCCGTGCCGCCCATCAGAGCATTCAGCATGTTTGCCCGTGCTGGATCGCCGACCAGGCTGGCGATGCGGGCGATGTCGGGTCCTTCACGCATAGTTCGTTTCTCATCGAAGCATCCTTGTCAGATAACCACTATTCTCCGATCAGATCAAGGAGACGACGATGACCGCACGAACCGCTTTCCCCTCGGCCCCGCTCGCCAGCCGCCAATCGTTCCCGTTCGTCACCTGGTTGCGTTCCCGGCTGCTGGCTCGCTGGTATGACCGTCATTTGCAGCGTCTCGACCTCGCCGAGATCGACGATCATCTGCTGCGCGACCTTGGCCTGACGCCAGAAGACGTGCGCCGCGAATGCACGAAGTCCTTCTGGCAGGCATGACCGCCAAGGGAATTGCCTAGCAGACCAGGCGGCACGACGTTTCGACGCCGCTCGAACCATCGACGCGGAAACCCAAGGAGACCACAATGACCATCACCTGCTTCATCCGCTACGAGATCGACCCGTTCGGCAAAGCGGCCTTCGAGGAATACGCCCGCAACTGGGGCCAGTCCATTCCACGTTGCGGCGCCGATCTGATCGGCTACTACGCGCCGCATGAGGGCTCGGCGACGACCGCCTATGCCGCTTATAACATCGACAGCCTGGCGGCCTATGAAGCTTATCGCGCTCGGCTTGCCGCCGATCCCGCCGGCAAGGCAAACTACGAATTCGCCCGCCGCGAAAGATTCATCCTGAAGGAGGACCGCATGTTCCTGAAACACGTCTCGGGACCGCATGCAAAGCTGGTGCTGCCGTGATTGCCGTCCTCTTCGAGGTCGAGCCGGCGGCGGGCAGGCGCGACGCCTATCTGAGCATCGCCGCCGACTTGCGTCCTCTGCTCGACGGCATCGACGGCTTTGTCTCCATCGAAC
>NZ_RZQG01000809.1:0-2717 GCF_003998635.1 Mesorhizobium sp. M7D.F.Ca.US.004.03.1.1 | reverse complement strand
GCCAGCACCTGTCTCTGCACCTCGAGTGATGCCGGCTCGCCGATCAGCAGGCCCTTGCTTTCGCGTGCCAGGAAGATCGCCGTCGCGCCGAGGATCAGCCCAATGCCGATCGAGGCGGCGCCGTCGAGCTCCGGCATCTCCAGCAGGTCCGCCGCCAGGATGCCGGCGAAAGCGACGATCAGGCCGAGCAGGGCCGCACTATCCTCGAACAGCACGGTGTAGACGCTCGGATCCTTGCTCGATTGCACGGCCTGCAGCCAGCCCTCCTTGCCCTTCTGCTTGCGAAACTCCTTCAGCGCCACCCACCACGAGCTGCCTTCGAACAGGAAGGCAAGACCCAGAACGATGTAGGTCACCTCAGCGTTGGCGACCGGCTCCGGCGCCATGATATGGACCACGCCTTCGTAGAACGACACGCCGGCGCCCAGCGCGAAGACGAGAAGGGCGACGATGAAACTCCAGAAATACAGCTCGCGGGCGTGCCCGAGCGGATGCGTGCGGTCGGCCGGGCGGGCGGCGCGGCGCATGCCGTAGAGCAGCACGCCGCCATTGCCGGTATCGACCAGCGAATGCACGCCTTCCGACAGCATCGCCGAGCTGCCGGTGAACAGGGCGGCGGCGAACTTGGTCACCGCAATGGCGAGATTGCCGGCGAGTGCTGCGTAAATGACCCTTTTTGAGCCGCCATGCCCGGCCATGGTGTGTCCCCGTTGATGCGCATCCAGTCTAACGGCCAGATGGCAGAAGCTCCACAGGCATCACAACGCGCGAACCGTTGGCTCGTTCAAAACGGCGGTCGTTAAGGAGGTCGCTGGCCAAAGACTGGCGGGCAGAAAACGGCGACTATTCGACGATCTCATCAGTCCACACCTTGAAGCCGGCGAGCGTGCCCGGCCCGAAAATATGGGTCAGCGGCACATCAGCGGCGTCGCGGCCGGAGGCGATCAGGATGCGGCCGATGCGCGGCGCATTGTTGCGCGGGTCGAAGACATGCCAGCGGCCGCCGAGATAGACTTCCATCCAGGCGCAGAAATCCATGCTCGCCCACGGCTTTGGCATGCCGATGTCGCTGATATAGCCGGTGCAGTAGCGCGTCGGGATGTTGAGTGCCCGGCAGAAGGTGACGGCGAGATGCGCGTAGTCGCGGCAAACACCGCTCTGTTCGCGATAGGCTTCCGCCGCGGTGCGCGTTGGCCGCGCATTGCCGTAGTTGAAGACGATATGGTTGTGGACGAAGTCGCAGACCGCCTGCACGCGTGGAATGCCGAGCGGTGTGTTGCCGAACAGCCGCCACGCTTCGCTGGCCAGAAGGTCGCTCTCGCAAAAGCGGCTGGGCAGCAGGAACAGCAGCGTGTCCGCTGGCAGGTCGCGCACCTCGTGTTGCCAGGCCATCAGGTCGCCCATCTCGAAGGTGCCGGGATCGCGGATCACCGCGTCGGTGCCGAAGGTGAAACGCCCGGGCGGCGCGACGAACCGGTTGCACCAGTTGCCGAAACTGTCGCGATAGCTCTGGATCGGCACCGGCGGATTGGAGATCAGGAAATCCGGCCGTTCGAGATCGGAGGCCCGGGAATAGTGCACATTCAGCATCGCGATGAGCGGCGTTTCCTGGGGAAAGTCGAAGCTCATCTCGCAGCCGATGTGGATTCGCATTGTCGTCCTGACGGCCTGCCTGACGATCACCCGGCGAAGGCACGGGTTGATGCTGCAGTGCGAAAATGACCATGGCACGGACCGCCAGGGTTTACGAGCAAATTAGAAACCGGTTGAAAGCGATCCGCTGACGGCGGCAGCAGTCGCTAACCCCTTGCGGTCCGGCGGTTCTCTTGTTTCACTTCGCTTCCCACATCAGGAGGAACGAATCATGGCTAAAGGTGCGATGAAGGCAGGCAAGGAAGCCCGCAAGCCGAAGAAGGACGCCAAGAAGCCCGCCCCGGCTCCGGCCCTGAAGGCGCCGCCGGTCAAGGCGATGAAGCTCAAGGACAAGTAGGTCCGGCCCATCCGCTTCGGAATAAGATTACGGCCGGCAACACTGTTGCCGGCCGCTGTTGATCGAGCGCCCGAAATTCCTATATTGGCGCGGCGGGGACGACCTCGCGCTTCCCCCAAAATCCGGACGGGACGACCCGCCATTGTTTGACTGAGCGTCGGACACCCGAAAATCACTTTCGGTCCGATTCTCTGATGGAGCGTTGTCTATGTCGTGGATTCTTCTCTTTTTTGCCGGACTGTTCGAGATCGGCTGGGCAATCGGCCTCAAATACACCGATGGCTTCTCGAAGCTGGTGCCGACCGTGCTGACCGTTGCTTCGATGGTTGTCAGCCTCACTCTGCTCGGCCTGGCGCTGAAGGCGCTGCCGGTCGGCACCGCCTATGCGGTGTGGACCGGCATTGGCACCGTCGGTACGGCACTGCTCGGCATCTGGCTGCTCGGCGAGCCAGCCACCGCGATCAGGCTGGCCTGCATCGCGCTCATCGTCTGCGGCATCATGGGGCTGAAGTTCGCCGCCTGACCATAGCGGCAGACAAACACGTTCAGGGCCGCTGCGAGGCGACCCTGACCTTGAAATTCGATGCTTGCCGCGAGGCTAGCGGGCGGAGAAGCCTGGAGGCGTTCTGCCGGTGCGCTGCTTGCGCGCTGCATAACGCGCGTCGCGCTTAGCCTTGCGTTCGGCTTCGTCGGCCAGAAAACGGGCGATGCGCTCGTTCTCTTCGGA
>NZ_RZQG01000808.1:0-2721 GCF_003998635.1 Mesorhizobium sp. M7D.F.Ca.US.004.03.1.1 | reverse complement strand
GGCCGAAATCGGCCTGGTCGAGCGTGGCGCGCGAATATTGGCGCACGATGTCGCCCAGAAATCCCCAGGCCGCGTAATAGGCGAAGAAGGGCAGCAGCGCGATGGTGATCATCCGCACCAGCCGCGAGCCGCGCCGGTCCGCCGCGGCGCCCTGCTCCTTGCCGGCGGCTTGCGCCTCGGCGATTGCGGCGCTGTCCGCGCTGCGCTGCGCAGCCAGCACATGCGGCAGGCCGGGGCGCAGCACATGGAACATCGCCACCGTCACCACCAGCTGCGCCAGCGCCACCAGCGTCAGCATCGCCAGCCCGGCGAAGTGATTGGCAAGCGCCACCCTCGCCGCCAGCTGCATGAGGAGATCGCCGACCAGCACGCCGGCCAGCACCAGCGCTGCGAGCTGCGGCCAGAACTGCCGCAGCAGCGAAAAACTCAAGGTGATCGGTCTGATGATATCGGCAAACATGAGGTTCTCTCACGATGCCACCCGCCAAAACCTTTCTAGCAAAGCATGATTGTTTTGCAAGGAATGGGGCTCCCCTTCTACCCTTGTGGGAGAAAGGAGAACCGTCCCCTCACCGCCTTACCCGCGACTTCAGCCACCGGTCGAACGCCACCGCCAGGATCAGGATCAGCCCGATGACGATGCTTTGCGTGTAGGACGAGACGTTGTTGAACTGCAGCCCGTTCTGCAGCACGCCGATGAGGGCCGCGCCGACCACCGTGCCGCCGACCGAGCCGATGCCGCCGAACAGCGAGGTGCCGCCGATGACGACGGCCGAAATGACAGTCAGCTCGTAGCCGATGCCGGCCACCGCTTCCGAGGAGTTGAGCCTGGCCGATAGCACGAAGGCGGCAAGCCCGGCGAAGAAGCCGACGATGACATAGACCGAGACCAGGATGCGGTCGACGCGCAGGCCAGACAGCCTTGCCGCTTCCGCATTGCCGCCGACGGCATAGACCGCGCGGCCATAGCGCGTGTAGCGCAGCACGATGTGGCACAGGATGGCGGCCGCCGCGAAGATGAGCGCCGGCACCGGTACCGGGCCGATCAGCCCGGTGCCGAACCAGCGCATCGAGGCGTCAAAGCCCGAGATCGGGCCGCCATTGGAGATGGTCAGCGTCAGCCCGCGAAACACCGTCAGCCCGCCCAGCGTGACGACGAAGGGCGGCACTTTGAGCCGGGTGATGACAAGCCCCTGCACGCCGCCGGCCGCAGCGCCGACCACGACGGCGGCGAGCAGTGCTGCGAACCAGCCATAACCTTGCGTTCCGCTCGTCGACAGCGACAGCGTGTTGGCGGTACCGCCCTTGGCGACCACGGCGGCGACCATGCCGCAGAAGGCGAGCAGCGAGCCGACCGACAGGTCGATGCCGGCGGTGAGGATGACGAAGGTCATGCCGAGCGCGATCAGCCCGGTGATCGAGATCTGCCTTGTGATGTTGAACAGGTTGATCGGGTCCATGAAGCTCGGCTTCAGCACCGTGAAGACGACGATCAGCGCCACCAGGAACAGCAGCGGCCCGAAGCTCATCAACAGCCGCGCGAAATTGATGCCGCCGCGCTGGTCCTCCGCCACGCTCATGGTGTCTCCTTGCGGTCGAGTGCCATCAGTTCCATCAGTCTTTCCTCGTTTGCCTCGACGCCCGGCATCTGGCCGGTGATGCGTCCCCGGCGCATGGTGACGATGCGGTCCGACACCGCCAGCACCTCGGGCAGTTCGGACGAGATCATCATCACCGCAATGCCGCGCGCCGCAAGCTGCACCAGGATCTGGTGCACCTCGGTCTTGGCGCCGACATCGACGCCACGCGTCGGCTCGTCGACGATCAGCACCTTAGGATCGCGCGCCAGCCAGCGTGCCAGGATCACCTTCTGCTGGTTGCCGCCCGACAGGCCCTCGATCGCCTGCTCAGCCGAGGCCATGCGGATCGACAGCATCTTGCGAAAACCGGCGAGTGCATCGCGCTCGCGCCGTTCGGCCATGAAGCCGAAACCGTTGCTGAAGCTGCCCAGCGATGCGACGGAAAAATTCGGCAGGATGCCGAGTGCCGCAAAGATCGCCTGATGCTTGCGGTCCTCCGGCACCAGGCCGATGCCGAGCGCGATGGCATCGGCGGGCGAGGCCGGCGCGATTTGCTTGCCGTCGAGCGTGATGGTGCCGGCCGCGATGCGGTCGGCGCCGAAGATGGCACGCGCCAGCTCCGTGCGGCCCGAGCCGACAAGACCGGCAACGCCGAGGATTTCGCCGGCCTTGAGGTCGATGTCGACGCCGTCGAGCACGATGGCGTGCGGCGCCTCGGGGTCGCGCACGGTGCGCAACCCGCGCACCGACAGCACGACATCGCCGGCAACCGCGCGCTGCGCCGGCCGCGCATAGAGTTCGGACGCGGCACGGCCGACCATCTTCTCGATGATTTTCGGCAGTGCGATCGGCCCGCCTTCGCGGTTAAGATGCCCGGCCAGCCTGCCGTCACGCAGCACCGTCATGCGGTCGCAGATCGCGGAGGCCTCTTCCAGCCGGTGGGTGACGAACATGATGGCGACCTTGTCCTTGCGCAGCCGGTCCATGATCGACAGCAAGCGCTGCACCTCGGTCTCGGTCAGCGCCGAGGTCGGCTCGTCCATGATGATCAGCCGGCTTTTCAGCGACAGCGCCCGGGCAATCTCGACCAGCTGCTGTTCGGCCACCGACAGCGCCGACACCGGCGTCATCGGATCGATGG
>NZ_RZQG01000807.1:0-2722 GCF_003998635.1 Mesorhizobium sp. M7D.F.Ca.US.004.03.1.1 | reverse complement strand
CAACCCGTCATCGATGTCATGCGTGTTGTAGGCGATATCGTCGGCGATCGCCGCGCATTGCGCCTCGATGCCGGCAAACCGGTCCAGTTCGAGATCATGCAGCTCAGAGTAATCACGGATCGCCTGCGGCACCGGCCCTTTCAGACCCTTGCCGTTGGCATCCGTCAGCGGTCCATTGTGCTTGACCAGGCCTTCCAGTGTTTCCCAGGTCAGATTGAGCCCGTCGAATTCGGCGTAGCGCGCCTCCAGCCTTGTCACGATGCGCAGCGATTGCGCGTTGTGGTCAAAGCCGCCCCAGGCGGCCATCTTCTCGTTCAGCGCGTCCTCGCCGGTGTGGCCGAAGGGCGTGTGGCCGAAATCATGCACCAGTGCCACCGCCTCGGCCAGATCCTCGTCGCCACGCAGCGCCCGTGCCAGGGCGCGCGCGATCTGAGCCACTTCGATCGAATGGGTCAACCGGGTGCGGTAATGGTCGCCTTCATGCGCGATGAAGACCTGCGTCTTGTGTTTCAGCCGGCGGAACGCCGTCGAATGGATGATGCGGTCACGGTCGCGCTGGAACGGCGTGCGTGTCGGGCTTTCCACCTCGTCGAACAGTCGTCCGCGCGACTTTGCCGGATCGCAGGCATAGGCAGCGCGTGGCCGATAGCCGAATCCGATGTCGCCCAACTCATTGGTCATGGCTGATGCTGCCGCAGTTGACTTGGTCTAGATAATTTGGGTCTAGTTGACTTGGCCCCTCGCGCTTCATACCTATCATGTGAAACCGAAAGCAAGGTGACGCCCATGGGCGCTGATGCCAAGACTGCCATGAAAGTCGATATGACCGAGGCCGCCGCCAAGCGGATCGCCAAGATTGTCTCTGGCGAGGCCGGCAAGACTGCGCTGCGCGTTTCGGTCGAAGGCGGCGGTTGCTCGGGCTTCTCCTACAAGTTCGACCTGGTCGATACTCGCAATGACGATGACGTCGCCATCGAGAAGGACGGCGCCACGGTGCTGATCGACGATCTGTCGCTGGTCTATATGGGCGGCTCGGTAATCGACTTCGTCGACGATTTGATGGGCCAGTCGTTCCAGATCCGGAACCCGAATGCAGTCGCCTCCTGCGGCTGTGGCACGAGCTTCTCCATATAGCCATGCCTGCCATCGGCGCGGTCCGTCAGATCGCGCTGGCGGCCGGACGCAACCTCGACGCCACGCTGGCTTTCTGGCGCGACGTACTCGGTATGGCTGTCCACGCGCGCTTTGATCCGCCGGGCATCGCCTTCATCATGGCCGGCGATATCAGGCTGCTGTTCACCGACGGCATACCGGCCGGAACCGTCTATCTCGACATATCGGGCCTTGACGACTTCCATGCCTCGGCGGTCGCGGCGGGCATGCCCTTCACCGCGCCGCCGACGCTTGTCCATCGCGACACCCAGGGCCAGTTCGGTCCAGCGGGGGAAAGCGAATGGATGGCCTTCCTAAAGGACCCGGCTGGCAATACGATCGGACTGGTCGAACGCCATCCGCCGCAAGAGCCCAACTGAACAGCATCGAGACCGTCATGAAAATCGTCACCTGGAACATCAACGGCGTCCGCGCCCGCATCGGCAACCTGACCCATTGGCTGACCGAAAGCGCGCCCGACATCGTCTGCCTGCAGGAGATCAAGACCGTCGACGAGCAATTCCCGCGCGCCGAAATCGAGGCGCTTGGCTACAATGTCGAAACCCATGGCCAGAAGGGTTTCAACGGCGTCGCCATCCTGTCGAAACTGCGCTTCGACGAGGTCATCAGAGGCCTGCCCGGCGATGATGCCGACGAGCAGGCGCGTTTCATCGAAGGCGTTTTCTCGACCGACAAGGGCGCGCTGCGCGTCGCCTCGCTCTATCTGCCGAACGGCAATCCAATCGATGACGAGAAGAAGTTCCCCTTCAAGCTTTCCTGGATGGCGCGGCTGGAGCGCTGGGCGCAGGAGCGACTCAGGCTTGAAGAGGCCTTGGTACTGGCCGGCGACTACAATGTCATTCCCGAGCCGATCGACGCGCGGTTTCCGGAGAACTGGCTGGGCGACGCGCTGTTCCAGCCAGAGACGCGGCAAGCTTTCCGGCGGCTGCTCAACCTTGGTTTCACCGAGGCTGTCCGCGCGGTCACCGACGCGCCCGATACCTATACGTTCTGGGACTATCAGGCCGGCGCCTGGCAGAAGAACAATGGCATACGCATCGACCACCTGCTTTTGTCGCCGGAAGCCGCCAACCGATTCTCATCGGCCTCGATCGAAAAGCACGTGCGTGCCTGGGAAAAGCCGTCCGATCACGTCCCGGTGGCGATTGATCTCGCGCTGCAGCCGGCCTGACAGCGGCTAAACCCTCATATCGCCACATTTCGCGCCGTTCATTGCGGGCCAGCATGGCGGCTGGGGTTCCCATGACCATTCGATTTTCTCTTTGTCCGATCGGCCTGGCATTTGCCATGGCCGCTCCTGCGGCGGCGCTTGCCGACCAGGAATGCCTGGCCAATGGAAAATCCTACCAGCTTGGCCAGGTCGCCTGCCTGACGGTTGCCGAGCAGAGCCATCTGGCCCGCTGCGACATGGTGCTCAACAACACCTCGTGGACGAAGGTTGGGGACAGCTGCCCCGCAAACACGATGGCGCCGCACCTGCACGTCACGCCGATCTCAACGCCGGCTCCCAGCATGGTGCCGACGGAGCCGACCGAGAACTGATCAAGAT
>NZ_RZQG01000806.1:0-2729 GCF_003998635.1 Mesorhizobium sp. M7D.F.Ca.US.004.03.1.1 | reverse complement strand
GAGTTTCGGGTCAGCAGGAAATCGATGCTCGGCGACGCCATGGGCGCAAGTCTCCTAGACATTCTGTTTTGAGCTGAAGCGCACCATCGGGAATTCGGGCGGCTCGGGCATTGGCGCGGGATACGCCGGACGGAAGAGTCCTATCGATCGGACTCTTAAGCCTTGAAATTGCCACCGCCATGGGCTTCAACGCAAGGCATGTTTGAGGGGACTGTCCGTCTTTTCCTGATCTGGCTCGGCGCCCTGCTGTTGATGGCGCCGGTTTCGTTCGCCATAGCGCAGAACGTCGACGGTGTCAGTGACCTGAAGCTTCCGGGAATTTCAAGCTATGCGACGCCGAAAGGCGAGACATCGCTGGCGTTGAGCGGCGGCGGCGCCATCACACTGTCCGCCCAGTTGACCGACAAGGGTTCCGACATCACGCGCGGCATCGTCTGGCGGGTCTTCAAGCCCGAAGCCGTCAACGGCAAATTGCCGATGGTCGCTTCCTCCCATGGCGGCACCGCCGTCTTCCAGCTCGAACCCGGCAGCTATCTGGTTCATGCCTCCTACGGCCGGGCCGGCGCCACCAAGCGCATCACTGTCGGCAAGGATGCCAAGCGCGAAAGCCTCGTGCTCGATGCCGGCGGCCTCAAGCTCGACGCCGTGCTGTCCGGCGGCGTGCGCATTCCACCGAAGAACCTGCGCTTTTCGATCTACGAGGGCACCGCCGAGGCCAATGGCGACCGCGCGCTGATCATTCCCGACGTCGAGCCCAACAGTGTCGTGCGGCTCAACGCCGGCATCTACCATGTCGTCTCGACCTATGGCGCGGTCAATGCGGTCATCCGCTCCGACATCCGCGTCGAGGCCGGCAAGCTGACCGAAGCCACCGTCGAGCACCATGCCGCCGAGATCACGATGAAGCTGGTGCGCGAAACCGGTGGCGAGGCGATCGCCGATACCTCCTGGTCGCTGCTCAACGAATCCGGCGATCCAATCAAGGAAACCGTCGGCGCCTTCGCCTCGATGGTGCTGGCCGAGGGCGACTACACCATCATCGCCAAGAACCGCGACCGCATCTATCAGAAGGATTTTACCGTCGTGGCCGGGCAGAACCAGGAGATCGAGGTTCTGGCCACCGAGGCTGCGGCGATGGATCCTGAAGAAGGCGCGGACTAACCGCTTCTGACTTCAGGCCGCCAGCTTGGTCCGCGCCGGCAGGAACGGAATGCGCCGGCGCGCCACGACTGGCGCCAGGTCGAACACGCCGCGATAAAGCCGGTCGAGCAACGCCTTGCGGTCGCGCAACGGCTCCAGTTCGCTCCAGTTCAGCACATCGCCGACGCGCACGTCGATCGCCTTGCCGGACAGCCGCGCGAATTCATGGATGAGCAGCGACGTGCGCAAGGTCAGCGAGGCCTTGCCGACGAATTTCGCCACCCGGCCGTCGCGCTCGGCCATGTTCATCGGCCCGCTGACCAGATGGAACAGCCTGCCGTTCTGCCCGGAAAAATGCATCGGAATGACCGACGCCTTGGCGTCCTGGACGAGACGGGCCGGAAACATCTTCCACGGCAGGTCGCGCGCCCGGCCAAAGCCCTTCGGCGCGGTGGCGACACCGCCGGCCGGAAACACCACGATGGTGACGCCCTCTTTCAGCAACCGCACCGCTTCATGGCGCACGGCCATGTTGTTCTTGAGCGCGTCCTTGGTCTCGGAGAAGTCGATCGGCAGCGAGTAAGGCTCCATCTCGCGGATCTTGAGCAGATCCTTGTGGATCATCACCCGGAACGGTCGTCCGAGCTGCTCGGCCAGCGACAGCACGGCAATGCCGTCACCGATGCCGAACGGATGATTGGCGACGATCACCAGCGGCGTATCCGGCAATTGTGCGGGCGGCCATTGATCTGATGTCCGCACCCGGACGTCGATCAGGTCGAGCATGCGGCTGAACACGCGTTCACCGGTCGGCACGACCTGGCGGCGCCAGAAATCATAGAGCGCGGTGTAGCGGTCGCGGCCCGACAGGCCCTCGACCGAATGAATGAACCAGCGCGTCAGCGCCGGCTGGCGCGGATTGGCATAGGAAAGCTCGGGAAAGGGTCGTTCGCGAAATTTCAGCTTGAGCATAGGGGCTCGTTACAAGGTCGGCGTGACAGGGATATGAAAATGGCGGTGGATCGCTCCACCGCCATGTCGTCGGAACTGTGCCGATTACGCAGCGCGTTTGCGGCGGCGATCAGGTGTCATGGCCTCTTCGGTCAACTGCGCGATCGCCTGGTCGAGGCCAAGCGATTCCTGGTCGCGTGAGCCCAGCCGGCGCATGTTGACCGTCTGCTCTTCCGCCTCACGCTTGCCGCAGACGAGGATGACCGGAACCTTGGCCAGGCTGTGCTCGCGGACCTTGTAGTTGATCTTCTCGTTGCGCAGATCCGCTTCCGCCAACAGCCCGGCGGCCTTCAGCCTTGCCACCACCTCGGTCGCATAGCCGTCGGCGTCCGACGTGATCGTCGCCACCACCACCTGCAGCGGCGCGAACCACAGCGGGAAATGGCCGGAATAGTGTTCGATCAGGATGCCGAGGAAGCGCTCCATCGAACCGCAGATGGCGCGGTGCACCATGACCGGCTGCTTCTTCTCGGAATCCGAGCCGATATAGAAGGCGCCAAACCGTTCCGGCAGGTTGAAGTCGACCTGCGTCGTGCCGCACTGCCATTCGCGACCGATGGCATCCTTCAGCACATACT
>NZ_RZQG01000805.1:0-2737 GCF_003998635.1 Mesorhizobium sp. M7D.F.Ca.US.004.03.1.1 | reverse complement strand
CCGATTCGATCAGCACGCCGAGCGGCACCAGCAGGTCGTTGCCCGAAGCACGCAGGATGGCGAGGTGAAAACGCGTGTCGGCGCGGATACGCTCCTGCAGGCTCAGGGCCTCGCCCATTTCGCGGCAGGCCTGGCTGATCTCCGCCATCTGCTCGTCACTGCGCCGCATGGCGGCAAAGGCCGACGCTTCCGGCTCGATGATGTGGCGAAACTCCTGCACGGTGCGCAGGAACGCCTCGCGGTCGGGCGCGGTCGCATACCAGGCCAGCACGTCGCGATCGAGCAGGTTCCAGCGCTCCTTCGGCTCGACCCAGCTGCCGATCTTGGGCCGCGATGCCAACAGGCTTTTGGCCATCAGCATCTTGATGGCTTCACGCACGGCTGAACGGCTGACATTGAAGATCTCGGCCCATTTGGCTTCGTTGGGCAGGATGGTGCCGGGTGGATAGTCGCCACGCACGATCCGCAGACCAATCTCGCCGGCCAGCGAGACATGGACGCTGGCTCCCGCAAAGTGCGCGGCACCGGCCTTGCGCATGATGGCCGGACGGGCGCTGGCTTGTGCCTTGGCCCGGGCGGCACGCTTCTTTGACTTCTCGTCCGGCATCCACGTTCCAATAGGTCGGCCGTCTGTCGTCCGGACTGGTCCGAACCTACGCGGCACGCCGATCTCGTTGCCGAAAATCCAGATCATGGGCGCACCAAAGCCGGAGCCGGTTGCCCCAACCTATTGCGTCCGTTGAGGAATTGACGGGGCGCCCGTCACCGGGCGCCCCGAAATCGAGACCCTACTTCTGGATGCAGGTGTCGACCGTGTCCTTGGTGCATTCGTCGAGGCCGGTGAACACCGGATCGGCGACGGCCTTGCCTTCGACCAGGTCGATCATCACTGACGGTGCCTTGTAGCCCATTTCGAACGGCCGCTGACCGACCAGAGCAGTCACAAGGCCGTCACGGGCGATCGCCACTTCGTCGCCGATCGTGTCGGCGGCGCCGATGACGAAGTCGTTGCTGGCGATCCGGTCCTTGAGCGGCCCGAACAGATCGCGATAGGGCTGCGGTGCGCCAAACAGCGGCCAGCCGCCCATGATGCCGAAGGCATCGAGCTTGGGGTTGGCGGCGAGGATATCGGTCATCGCCTGCACGCCCTTGGCGCCGTCATCATTGGTGAACACCGGGCAGCCGGCAACTTCGGTCCAGCCACCTTCACCGGCAAGCGCGGCAAGGCCGTCCTTGCCCGACAGTGCGTCACGCATACCCTGCGCGCGGCGCAGGATGTTGTCGGCCGCAGGATTGCCCTCGATCGTGCAGATCGTGCCGCCCTTCGGCTTGCCCTTCTTGATGTACTCACCGATCTTCTTGCCCATCAGATAGTTGTCGGTGCCGAGATAGGTCTTGCGAAGTGCGGCATCTTCCTTGCTGAGGTCGGCATCGACGGTCATGATCGGGATCGTCGGATTGGCGGTCTTGATCGTCTGTGCGATCAGCGGCGCGTTGGATGGCGAAATCGCCATCGCCACCGTGTCGGCCTTGCTCAGCATGTCCTGGACGATCTGCGCCTCGCCAGCCTCGTCCGAGGTCGACGCCGGACCGGTGTAGAAGCATTCATATTCCGAGCTGGCATTTTCCTTGTTCCATTTCTCGCAGCCCTGGTGGATGGCTTCGAAGAACGGATTGTCGAGACCTTTCACGACGATGACGAGCTGTTTCTTGGCCAAAGCCGGCCCGGCACCCAACGCCATGGCGGCGACGGCGGCGAGCAAAAGTGTTTTCCTCATGTCAGTCCTCCCTTGAAACAGACGGACACGGCGTGCCCGCCACACAGATCGACCGGATGCGTGATGACAGACGTTCGTTTCGCGAGCGCTCGTGTCGCCAGGCCAGATCGATAAGCATTTCCAGATGCGGCTTCAGACCGGCTCGAACACATGGGTACAGCCGGAACCTCGACCGATAAACCTCCGCTGATTCCGTCAGGCGAACCGCCAGCAGGGATCGGCATAATCTCCTCCGACGCTTAGCTAATATCGGCTCGCCGCCAACGTCAATGCTATTTGTCCTACAAAACGGATTTTTAAAATAACCCGGACTTCAATTCGTCCGACAATTGATTGACGCGCGCCGGCTTTTGCGTAAAACAACGCTAACGCTGTTTCCGGGAGGAGCTGGGGAGAGCGGGCCAAAGCAGCGCCGGCATTCACGCCGGGAACAGCAGCAGGCCGCAAGGCACGGGGAGGCAAAGGCTGGTGGCGGTTCTCGAACTCACCAACATCTCGAGGCATTTCGGCGCCATCCAGGCGGTCAACGACGTTTCGCTGTCGATCGAGCCCGGACAGGTCGTCGGCCTGATGGGCGACAACGGCGCCGGCAAGTCGACACTGGTCAAGATGATCGCCGGCAATTTCCGCCCGAGCCATGGCACCATGCACATGGACGGCAAGGAGCTGATCCTGCACAAGCCGGCGGAAGCCCGCCAGCACGGCATCGAGATCGTCCACCAGGACCTTGCGCTCTGCAACAATCTGACCGCCGCCGCCAATGTCTATCTTGGCCGCGAATTGCGGCGCGGCGTCGGCCCGTTCCGCATCCTCGATTATGCGGCGATGTACAAGCGCGCCGGCCAGCTCTTCGCCGAATTGAAGTCCGAGACGCGTCCGCGCGACCTCGTCAAGCAGATGTCGGGCGGCCAGCGTCAGGCGGTGGCAATTGCCCGCACCATGCTGTCGCAGGCCAAGAT
>NZ_RZQG01000804.1:0-2744 GCF_003998635.1 Mesorhizobium sp. M7D.F.Ca.US.004.03.1.1 | reverse complement strand
CAGTCTTTCTCTTGGTCGCGCGGCATCTCGGCGTACTGGATCCAGCGATAGCCGTGGCAGGCGATCTCAAAGCCGGCTTCGCGCATCGAGGCGACGGCCTGACGGTTCTTTTCCAGTGCGGTCGTGACGCCGAAAACCGTGACAGGCAAATCACGCTCCTTAAACAGGCGCAGCAGCCGCCACCAACCGACCCGGCTGCCATATTCGTATTGCGACCGACATATTGCGTACGTTGTGAAGCGGCACCGACGGATCCTCCGTCAGCCATGCCTCGCTGTGCCTGTCGCCATGCAGCACGGAATGCTCGCCACCTTCCTCGAAGTTGATGACGAACTGGACGGCGATCCGCGCGCCTCCCGGCCATTGCGCATCGGGAGGACTGCTGCCATAGCCAAGGAGGTCGCGCGGATACATGTTAATTCCTTCAATAAGCGAGTTCGTGGAGGCCCGCGGCGAGAACGCGGATTCCCTCAACGATATCCTCGATTGAGGAAAATTCATCCGGTGTATGGCTGCGCCCGTCGCGTGAACGCACGAAGATCATCGCCACCTTGGCGATCGACGCCATTTGCTGCGAGTCGTGCCCGGCGCCACTCGCCATCACCATGGTGGGGACGCCTTGTTCCTGAGCAACCCGCTTGAGCATCTCGACGATACCCGGGTCGGAGGGAGCCGGCTCATGATCAATCATCACTTTCCATTCAATCTTGAGGCCGCGCCGAGAGGCGACCTCCAGCATGAGCGCCTCGTGCAATTTGTACATGTGGTGCAGTTGCTTTGGATCGGGGTGGCGCACGTCGATGCTGAAGGCAACCTTGCCAGGAATGATGCCGGGGAAGTTGGGCTCCACAATGACGCGGCCAACAGTGGTAACCGCAGGCCGCCCCATGCGGTGGGCGGTGTTGACGATGCCGGAGGTGATCTCGCTAAAGCCGGCCATCGGGTCGTTACGCAGGTCCATCGGGAATGCACCGGCGTGGTTCTGCACGCCTGTGATCTCGACATGATAGTGCCGAATGCCGGTTATGGCATGCACGACCGCCACCGGCAGGCCGTCGTGTTCAAGAATCGGACCTTGCTCGATATGCAGTTCGACAAAACTGTCAATGTCCGAGCGCTTTGCATCGGCAACCTTGGTTGGGTCGAGCCCGACAGCTCGCATGGCCTCGGCGATGGTCTCGCCCGAGAACGCCACAACGCTGTCGACGTCGCCAGGAGCAATGCGCCCCGTCGTGCCCCGCGATCCCCAGTAGTTGGCGTTCGGGAACCGGCTCGATTCTTCCTCGCACAAGGCAACAGCTTCAAGCGTCCGCTTCGGCGGACCGAACTGCTCCTTGAGCGCTCGGATGGCGATGATGGCAGCCAAAGCCCCTAGGATACCGTCATATTGACCGCCTGGCGTCTGTGAATCGATGTGGGAGCCAGAGGCAATTGAGCCACCTTTCTCCGACCCCTGCAGCCGGCCCCAGACATTGCCCACCGCATCGCGGTGTACGGTCAGGCCCGATTCTTCGCACCAATCAGCATATTGCTGCGTGGCACTGACCCATTCAGGCGAGTAGACCGTCCGCGATACTCCGGTTTCGCCGACGGCACCGTGACGGGCCATATCGACAATGAAGCGTTCGACCAACTTGGGATCGATGTCGATACGCTGCTTCGGATTGAGCACGTGATGGTTCCTTCCCTTGCGCCTAAGGCGAGCGCCGTTGGATGCTGCCAACCAATTTTCGGGAACGGTTACACGTGCGCCTGATTGCAGAAAATCGAAATTCTCGTTATTCGAATGATCAAATTTCCTGAAGAGTGGGGCGCCAGCCGTTGATTCCGATGCCGATCCGTGCGGGAGCCGCCGAATGAATTTCAAGCAAATCGAAACCTTCTACTGGGCCGCGCGGCTCGGCAGTTTCGCTGCCGCCGCCAAGCGCCTCAACGCCACCCAGTCGGCAATCTCGATGCGTATCCAGGAAATTGAGGCGCGCCTTGGGGTGGAACTGTTCGACAGATCGCAGAGGGTCGCGCAATTGACCGCCCAAGGTACATTGCTCCTGCCGCTGGCAGAGGAGGTTGTCCTGTCGACTGAACGACTTGTCTCGGCGGCATCCCACAACAGGGGCAAGACGATAGAGTATATTCGCCTCGGTGTGGCCGAAACCGTGGCAATCACCTGGCTGCCAGCTATGCTGCGTGCGCTGCGACGCGACCACCCTTTCGTTCGCATCGAACTCGAAGTGGCACTTTCGCATGTGATCGAGGAAAAACTTTATTCGGGCGCGCTCGACATGGCGTTGGCCTCTTGCGAGATGCCGAATTCGAAGTTTGTTGCCCTTCCGCTCGAGACCGTCGAATTCGTGTGGATGTGCAGCCCTGAGATCGAACAGCCACCTGACGTGGTGACATCGAAAGTGCTGGCCGAGTTGCCAGTGATCGCGACCTCGCGCGAATGGCAGTTCCGCGGCTCGATCCTGGCTTGGCTGGTGGCCAACGACGTGCATTTCCGAGATGTCACCATTTGCAACACGTTGAGAACGGCGGCGTCGCTTGCGCAGGCTGGTCTGGGCTACGCCTATCTGCCCGAGCGCTACTATCGCGGCCAGGTGAAAGCGGGTTTGCTGCGACGTCTGCGCTGCGAACCTAAGGACGAGCCGCTGTCAATCTATTCCATCCGGCCAGTAAACGCTCGCTCCGAGGGTTACCGTGCCGTCGAGAGTGTCGCCACCCGCGAAGCGCTCAGCTATCAGGGT